>JBEVNF010000425.1:0-6184 GCA_040508255.1 Flavitalea sp. | reverse complement strand
TGTTTGTGTCTACCACTGAAGTCTGCAGATAGTTCTCTTTCCTGAAATCCTGCTTGTTGAATATTTTAGCAGCGATCTGGATGGATTCTTCTCCTCCGGTCAGGTACATCATCGTTGCCGAAAGCCGGTGATCAGTTACAAACTGCATACCTCCGGCATCGCCTGCAACACCATCAACACCGATAATGGTTGGCATAGGGAAGTTGCTACGTTTCTTGAAAACTTCATAGGCACCAAGCGCCATCACATCGTTGTGAGCGAACACAAGATCGATACGCTGATCTTTGGGTACTGCCTTTTCAATCTGTTCTTCTGCCGTATTCTTCATCCATTCCCCATAAACAGTGGTAACGATTGACATCGCCGGATGAGATTTCAGCGAGGCTTCAAATCCATTATGCCTTTCAAACGCGGGGGAAGACTTTGTGAGACCAAAGATTTCAAGCGCATTGCCCTTTCCTTTTAGTGCTGAGGCACCATATTCACCGGCGAGCTTTCCAATTTCGTAATTATCGGTCCCTACAAAGGCTGTGTAAAATCGAGAGGAGGTTTTTCGATCGATCACGATTACCGGGATCCCACTTGTATAAATTTCTTCAACAATAGGAGTGAGGGGATCGGTTTCGTTAGGGGAAATGATGAGCAGGTCGATCTTTTCGCTCAGGAGTTCACGAACCTGGCGGATCTGCGTCTGGCTGTTGCCGCCGGCTTCACGATATTTCAGGCTGAGGTCAGGATGAAACGCGAGCTCGCGGTTCATGCCATCAAGCATGGTTCTGCGCCAGAGATCATCGACACATTGTGAGAATCCGATCACAAATTTCTTTTCTTCCTTCTTGTTTGCGATGGAGTGCCATATGAACAGCGCTGAACATACACAGACGACCACAGCCGCCCAAAACAAAGGCTTCAGTTTCTTTTTCATGTTGACGTTGCCTCATTGTATTTCAATGAGACTTTCAATCGTTGTTGAATCTGAAACTAGACTAAAGCTTTAAAAATGGGTTTTGATATCGTATCAAATGCTTTAAGTATTGTCTCTCAACCTGTGGATTACGATTTTCGTATCTTCCCCTTATGAAATTTATAGTTTGCTTGCTATTGCTTCCGGTAATTCTATTCTCCCAGCGCGCAGAAAATCCAGTACTCCACGCAGACATCCCGGATCTCTCCATGATCCGTGTAGGTAATACATATTATATGAGTAGCACGACTAATCATATGAGCCCGGGTATACCCATCATGAAATCAACTGATCTTGTAAACTGGAAGCTTGTCAATTACGCATACGATACGCTCGCAAATGTTGATGATCTGAACCTGGTAAACGGAAAGAGTACTTACGGATGGGGATCCTGGGCAAGCAGCCTCAGGTATCAAAAAGGAACATATTATGTCACCACTTTTGCCGGCACCACGAAAAAGACTTATATCTATTCAACTAAAGATATTGAAAGAGGTCCCTGGAAACGTATTGAGTTTTCGCCGATGTATCATGATCACACGCTTCACTTTGACGAGGATGGAAAAACTTACATGATTTACGGTGGTGGAACATTGAAACTTGTTGAGCTTAAACCTGATCTTTCCGGCCCGATCACAGACGCCGAAGGGAAGCCCATTGAAAAAGTGATCATTGAGAATGCGAGTGCACCGGCGGGTAATAATATTGGTCTTCCCGCCGAGGGCTCACAATTATTTAAAGTAAAAGGCAAATATTATCTCTTCAATATCACCTGGCCAAAAGGCGGAATGCGTACTGTGGTTATTCATCGTGCGGACAAACTTACCGGTCCCTGGGAAGGAAAACTTGCATTACAGGATAAAGGCGTTGCGCAGGGTGGATTGATCAGTACGCCAGCTGGAAAATGGTATTCCTATTTGTTCAGGGACAATGGATCTGTTGGCCGGATCCCCTACCTCGTTCCTGTGAAATGGGAAGATGGCTGGCCCGTGATAGGTATTGATGGAAAAGTTCCAATGCAACTTGATCTTCCGGCGGGAAAGAATGCAAATATCACTTTGAGCAAACCATCTGATGCTCAGGCTTACAACAAGTTGATTCCAGGCATAGTAACATCTGATGAATTCACAAGAGCAGTAAGTTCAAGAACACTTCCTTTACCATGGCAGTGGAATCATAACCCCGATAATAAACTTTGGTCGGTTTATGAACGTAAAGGTTTTTTAAGATTGAAAACTGGCAGGATCGATACATCATTTTTGCTTGCAAGAAATTCATTGACGCAAAGAACTTTTGGTCCGCAGTGTTCGGCATCAACCTCTATTGATATATCGAATCTTAAGGATGGAGATTTTGCAGGTCTTGGTTTATTGCAACAACGTTATGGATTGGTTGGTGTGCGAAATGAAAACGGTAAGAAGTATATCGTTATGGTCAACGCTGAAACCGGCAAAGCAGAAACAATTGAATCTGTTGAGCTGAAACAGGCACGGATTTATGTTCGGGCTGATTGTGATTTCAGGGATCTGAAGGATGTTGCTGATTTTTATTACAGTCTTGATGGTAAGAACTGGACTAAGATCGGAAGCCAGTTAAAGATGGCTTATACCATACCGCAGTTTATCGGTTATAGGTTCGCGTTATTTAATTACGCAACAAAAGAAGTTGGAGGTTATGCAGATTTTGATTGGTACAGAATACGCTAAAAATAAAACTCAACCATATGTCAGTTCAACTTGACCCTTATTTATTTTTTACGGGTAAATGCCGTGAAGCAATGGAATTTTATAAATCAGTATTTGGTGGTGATTTGCAGATCTCCACTTTTGGCGAAAGTCCTGCAGGCGCGCATGGAAATCCAAATGCAAACAGCGAAGCAATGAAGGATATGGTGATGCATGCACGGCTGTCCGGACCTATAACTATACTTGCAAGCGATGATCCCTCGGATATGAATCCAAAAAATCCTGGCAAATTCAGTTTGTCTGTTGCTGGTTCAGATGCTCCGGCACTTACAAGTTATTTTGAGAAACTTTCTGTGAACGGCAAGGTTGCATCACCATTGATCAAACAGTTCTGGGGCGCCACTTTTGGAATGGTTACAGATCAGTTTGGGGTGAATTGGATGGTGAGTATCAACTAGGTAGATCATTGTAATCTGTGGAAGGGAAATGTTGGCGGCCTTTTTGCATTATCAGGCTGGGACCGTTAAGCACGGAGGGATCTTTCGACGTGCACATAGACTCCGCGGTCAGGCAAATCCCCTCAATCATGATCAAAAAGCTTTCACAATATTTTTTAATATTTATTTCACTGCTGTCGACAGCGTTTGCCCAGGATCTTGCAAACGTTGAAGTTAAACCCGCGAACAATAAAAATTCCCCGGTAACACTTTTTATAGGCGATGCTGCACCCCAGTTCTCAGCTTCAACCTGGCTCAAAGGAAAACCAATCAAAGGTTATCAACGCGGCCATGTTTATGTTCTTGAATTCTGGGCAACCTGGTGTGCACCCTGTCGCGCAGCCATGCCCCATTTATCAAAGCTTGCGAAGGAATTCAGAAGAGAAGCAACCTTTATCGGGGTAGATGTCCTGGAATCTTCAAACATTACTGAAGTTGAAATAAAAAGATTTGTTGACAGCATGGGTTCCAAATTGGATTACAGCGTTGTGATGGATAGAAATAATAGTATTCACACAGCCTTTATTCATGCTGCGGGTCAACAGGCATTTGGTATACCAAGAACAATGGTAATAGATAATTATGGCAAGCTTGCATGGATGGGTGATGCTTCTGAACTGGAAAAAGTGCTGCCATACATTATCGACAGACAATGGGATCTGAAAAAAGAGCTTCAGCGCAATGCATGGAACCACTATATCGATTCTCTTGATTCAGAAGTTCAATCCGGTCTTACAAAATTCACCAAAGGATCAATGAACAAAAATGATCAACCTGATTCGGCACTTGCATTTGTTGAATCAGCAATCGCGCAAACACCAGCGTTAAGGTACCGTATCAATACAGCATATGGAAAGTTTTCTGCTCTCCTTAAAGTCGATCAGAAGAAAGCGCTTGAGTATGGGTACGAATTGTTCAATTACACTGATAGTATTCGCAATCCGGGATACGAAGCAGTAATTGAAGCCATGGAAGACACACAAACAATGAAAATTAACAATCCCACTCTCTACAAACTCGCTGCGGTTTGCTATGAGAAAAAAATAAACAGACTTCCATATCCAGAAGTGCAGCTTATACCAAAAATGTATTCCTCCCTGGCGTATTACTACTGGAAATCCGGCGAACCGGAAAAAGCGATTAATAATCAGAAGAAAGCCGTTACACTGCTGAAATCGAAAATCAGGTTCAAACCAACAGAGCTTGAAAAACTTGAAGAAAGTCTTGTGCTCTACGAAGCCACTGAATAAATATTAAAATGCAACATTCTTCGCGCGCAGTCACACAATTGGTGTAATTTCCAAAGCAGAAATTAAACCTTACTTATTCTATGACAAAGAACAACTGTTCGCCTGAGCGGATGTTCTGCAAATTGTATGTGTGCTATGCGTTTCGTGAATGAAGCTGCCGATACTTGCCGGCTCATTGTTTTCTCAATTCTCATCTTTCCAATATTCACCACTGCCCAATCGATACGTACCATCACAACAAGTGATGGACTCCCTCAGTCTTTTGTTTCAGGACTTGTGCAGGACGACTCATCCTTTGTATGGATAGGAACGAGAAATGGGATAGCGAGGTTTGATGGTATCAACTACAAGATCTTTCAACATCATCCTTACGATAATTCTTCACTTGCATCGAATGTAATTATCTGGTTAACGAAGGATAAGAATAATAAAATCTGGGTTGAACATGAATCAGGTGAAATTGATATGCTTGATCCTGTTACAGAAAAGATCACTCATCTTCTGAAAGGAAATCTTCAGAATGTACCGTCACCAAAATTTGTACGACGAGGATGGATGGTTGCCGGTGATGGAAAATTCTGGGGTATCATACGTAGTGCCGGTTTGAATGTTTATGATACTGCCACAAAAAAGATCACACGCTTCAGGAGAGGTAGATTCGGGCTTGCAAGTGATACTGTGCGTTCAATCGTGCAGACAAAATCGGGAGGCATCTGGATTCTTACACAGCAGTCTGTCAGCAAATTTGATGACAAAGCGAGGGGCTTTGAAAATTATCTGATCCCATGGAAGCAGGATCATGGCCAGTTTCCGGAGTCGGATGCAATTGCAATTGATCTCAAGGAAAGGGATAATGGTGAACTCATGTGGGGTGACAGAAACAATATTTATTTCTTCGATCCCTCATCTTCAAAATTCAGAACCGTCCCGATCCCGATTCAGGGATTTATGGGTTTGCGATGGATCAGGAGTGGAAAAAACAACAATGAATACTTCGAGACTTTTGGAAAGTTATATAGCTACAATGATAGAATCGGTGTGCAAGCCATCGGCAACACAGGCACTCACGAATTTCGTGATGTGAAATCACTTCTTGTTGACCGTTCAGGTGTAATCTGGATGGGTACAGATGCGAAAGGCATAAGGCAGGTTGATCTTGAAACTCCTTACTTTACCGGTCTGCGGTATTCTAAAGATTTTGCTACTGATCTTTTACTACAGGAGTTTGATATCGATCTTGAAAAAACATTTGACTGGAACTCACGCGATCTCATTATCTCAACGCCGGGATATCATCTTCGAACCGTTTATGATAAGAGTGGTCGATTGTATTTTGCTTTGAAAGAAACGGTTGGCTTTCTTGATTCAGCTTCCAGGAAGTTGATCCGCCTCCCGAAAATACAGTCTCAAAATGATTCGACTGATCGTGGGATTGGCATTAAAGGATTGTCTCTAAGAGAGGATGGTTCACCGGTCATCATCACTTACAATGGTAAGATTCTGCAATATGATTTCAATACAAAGGAATGGCGCTCATTAATAGAGCCGACACTTCTGCGCCGTCAGTTTGGAAACAGGATGCTTCCACAGGATCTTTACATCGACCAGAATGTAGCCTGGATTACAACAGGTAATTCAGGTTTGCTGGCAGTGAATCTTCTCATTAAGGAAGTTAGGCAGTTTCACCAGCAAAATCAGCCGGGAGCTCTGCCGGCAGATCAGTTGATCGGGATTTGTCCTGACCCTAAGTTCAAAGATGTTATATGGATAGGAAGTTACCAGGGACTG
>JBEVNF010000378.1:0-4423 GCA_040508255.1 Flavitalea sp. | reverse complement strand
TTGTTCGCGACATTCTTCATTATAAAATCGTCAGGCTTCACGATATCGTTATCCTGGACGTATTTTTCGATCATTTCAACGAATGGCTTGCCATAACGTAGTGATTTACCTTTACTTACACCCTGGCATTTCTCGAGATCAGCAAGAGAGGTCGGGTAGAGCGTAGCCATATCCTGCAGAGACGTTTCAAGGAAGATCACGAATGGAGGCAATTTCTTCAGTTTTGCCTGCTTTTGTCTGAGCTCCTTCAGCATTTCGAAAAGCTTCTCATCGGTCGCGGCGCCAGTTGTTGTTTCCGGAGCTGTTTCTTCATCGTCTGCATTTGCATCCTCGAAAAGGTTGTTCAGAACGATCTTCATCGACTTCGGTTTCTTAGCGAAGTCAGCGCCTTTTTTGGTGATCTTCAAAACACCATAATCCTCGATATCCTTGCTCAGCAAACCTTCCAGCAACATCTGGCGGATCAGCGAGTTCCAGTAATGATCCTCTTTTTCTTTGCCTGACCCGAATTCTGCCAGCTTTTCGTGTCGGTACATGGTAATATTCGGAGTAAGATGTCCGCGCATAACCTGTACTGTATAAACTGTAGCGAAACATTCATCGAGCGCTTTGATGGTCTTAAGCACCTTAACCACATCATCTTTCGCCTCAACTCTTTCCTTCGGATGCAGACAGTTGTCGCAGGATCCGCAGTTTGGAGTATCGTATTCCTCACCGAAATAACTCATCAGCACCTTGCGGCGACAAACACCGGTTTCAGCGAAGGCCACGGTTTCATTGATGAGCTGTGCACCTACTTCGCGCTCGCTCAATGGCTTATCGCGCATCAGATGCTCCAGTTTGGAAACGTCTTTATGTGAATAATAGAGAATACATTTTCCTTCGAGACCATCGCGACCGGCGCGACCGGTTTCCTGGTAATAGTTCTCTATGCTCTTCGGGATATTATAATGTATAACGAAACGGATATCCGGTTTGTCGATACCCATTCCAAAAGCGATAGTCGCAACGATAACCTGTACATCTTCGTTCAGGAACTGGTCCTGGCGGGTTGCACGAAGCTTGCTGTCGAGCCCGGCATGGTAAGCCACCGCTTTAATTCCGTTTGCTTCCAGCGTTCCGGCAAGCTCTTCGGTGGTTTTGCGGTTCAGGGTATATATAATACCACTCGCCGTTTTCATTGTTTTGATAAACCGAACGATGCTTTCGTCTGTCTGACCTTTTTTGATCTTCGGCTGGATCTCGTAGTAAAGGTTTGATCTGTTGAACGATGAGATAAAGATCTCAGCGTCGCGGAGACCAAGGTTTTTTACGATATCGCTCTGAACCTTAGGGGTAGCGGTTGCGGTCAGCGCTATCATTGGCACATCCGGGTTGATCTGCTCCATCATTTCACGGAGACGGCGGTATTCAGGGCGGAAATCATGTCCCCATTCTGAAATACAGTGTGCTTCATCAACCGCAAAAAACGAGATCTTCAGGTCGCTGAAGAACTCCATGTTCTCTTGCTTTGTCAGCGTTTCAGGAGCAACGTATAATAGTTTTGTATGTCCGTCAGTAAGATCAGACTTTACAACCGTGATCTGTTTTTTGGTAAGGGTTGAATTGAGGAAGTGTGCCACATGATCCTTCTCACTAAACCCGCGGATCAGATCCACCTGGTTTTTCATCAAAGCGATCAGCGGGCTCACAACGATCGCCACACCTTCGCTCATAAGCGCCGGAAGCTGGTAGCAAAGGCTTTTTCCTCCACCGGTTGGCATAATCACAAAGGTATCTTTGCCTTCAAGTACACTCTTCACAGCCAGCTCCTGCGTGCCTTTGAATTTTTTAAATCCAAAATGCCTGTGGAGGGCATCGTATAGTTCGGTATCTGAAATTTTAGAATTGGCAGCGGCTTTTGCTGCAGGTATTGTAGTTGTTTTCTTTGGTCGGGCCGTGCCCTTTTTTGCAGTAGTAGTCATACTCAAGTTTTGTCTTCAACAGAGCCCCGGGGTGCGGGGAATTTAACTATCACAAGAGGAAGATCGTATCAGTCTCTCTCACTCGTAACCTATCCGGAAGGGTTGCGAATTTACTTTAATTTATGGGTTATTGCAATGTAAAGAATGGTCTTTTAACGTTTATAATAGGAAGTATGTACAATTACCTGAGTCGAAAAACGCACCTTTCGTGACACTTCCCACACTATCCACGACCACAACCGGAGGTCTCATAACTTAACACTAACCGGAGTACGCCTATTTTTGCCTAAATTGCGCATTTGAAAATGGTATCTATTGATATAAAAGAAGTTGCGAAACGAACTATCCGCCTCGAAAGCGACGCGATCAACAGTCTGGCCTCCCAGGTTGATGACCACTTCGTAACCGCAATCGAAGCCATTTTCAACAACAAAGGGCGCCTCGTAGTCAGCGGTATCGGCAAAAGCGCCATTATTGCCCAGAAGATGGTGGCCACCCTGAACTCAACAGGCACACCAGCCATCTTCCTCCACGCAGCAGATGCCATCCACGGCGACCTGGGCATTGTTCAACAGGACGATGTAGTCATGATCATCAGCAAAAGCGGCGAATCCCCCGAGATCAAGGTATTAATGCCCTTGCTCAGGAACTTCGGCAATAAGCTGATTGGTATGGTGGGCAACACAGCGTCCTATCTTGCAAAGCATGTCGATATAATCCTTGACACCACCGTGTCACAGGAAGCCTGCCCAAACAATCTCGCCCCTACCAGCAGCACTACAGCTCAACTGGTTATGGGTGACGCGATCGCGATCGTCTTAATGGAGATGAGAGGATTCTCAAGTGATGATTTTGCTAAATTTCATCCCGGAGGCACTCTTGGCAAGAAATTGTATCTAAGGGTATCAGATTTGTATACACAGAACGAAAAGCCGGAAGTTGGTGCAGATGCGGGTCTTAAAGAGGTTATTGTAGAAATTTCACGCAAAAGACTTGGAGTTACAGCCGTTACTGATCAGCATAAAAATTTGCTGGGTGTGGTAACAGATGGCGACCTTCGAAGGATGCTGGAAAAAAGCGTGGCACTTGACACAGCGAAGGCTCAGGATATCATGACCAAGAATCCTAAAACTATCGAAGCAGGTAAACTGGCCGTTGACGCTTTGGATCTTTTAAGAAAACATGATATTACACAATTGGTGGTAACAGAAAACGGGCTCTATGCAGGAATAATTCACCTGCACGACCTGGTGAGGGAAGGCATTATTTAAAAACGAAATCACTCATCCGAACAATCAATATGAACAAGCACCACTATGTAGCCATCATGGCAGGCGGCATTGGCAGCCGTTTCTGGCCGATGAGCCGCACGAATTTTCCGAAACAGTTCCTGGACATCCTGAACACAGGCAAAACTTTGATCCAGTCAACTTACGACAGGTTTGCAAGTTTCATTCCCGCTGAAAACATCTTCGTGGTTACATCAAATGAATATGTAAACATCGTAAAGAAGCAGCTTCCGGATATCCCGATGCAAAACATTCTTGGCGAACCATCACGCAAGAACACTGCTCCTTGTATCGCTTACATCTCTTTCAAATTACAGGAACTTGATCCAAAGGCTTCACTGATCGTGGCGCCTGCTGATCATATTATTCTTGATACAACTGCTTTTACAAAGGTGAGTCTCGAAGCGCTCGCTTTCGTGAACAAGCACAATGCCTTCATTACGCTTGGTATCAAACCAACCTATGCAAACACCGGGTATGGTTATATCCAGTACGAGCAACATGGCGTAACTGATAATGTATACAAGGTGAAAACCTTCACTGAGAAACCTAATCTCGAACTTGCTAAAACCTTTATCGCAAGCGGGGAGTTTCTCTGGAACGCGGGCATCTTTGTATGGCAGGTAAAAAACATCATCACAGCATTCGAGAAATATCTCCCGGAAATGTATGATGTGTTTGCTGCAGAAAAGGAACGTCTCAACGGACCCGAAGAAACAACAGCATTGAACGAGATCTATCCACAATGCCCAAGCCTCTCAATCGACTTTGGTATCATGGAAAAAGCAGATAATGTTTACATCATCCCATCATCTTTTGGCTGGAGCGATCTTGGCACCTGGAACAGTGCGTATGAAAATCTTGAGAAAGATTATCTGGCGAATGCCGTTGCCGGTGAAAACGTGATCGTGATCGATTCAACAAAATGTGTTGTGAAAGCACCAAACAATAAGCTGGTAATGCTGCAGGGTCTTGATGACTTTATAGTGGTAGATACCGATGACGTTCTTCTGATCTGCAAGAAAGAAAAAGAACAGGAAATCAAAGAATATGTTGCCGAGGTAAAACGGAACAAAGGTGATAAATTCCTTTGATCGAATCTGACAGGTTTTAATAAATTACATGCAGGCTTCTTCCGGGAGCCTGCTTTTTTTTGCCAATTTTATAAAC
>JBEVNF010000411.1:0-5525 GCA_040508255.1 Flavitalea sp. | reverse complement strand
GTTCATACGATTTTTTTAAATATTGTTATTCGTTCTACGGCCCCATAAACGGGCTTCGTCTCATTCACAAATCAAAGATAAGGGGAAATTTTAGTACTATGCAACACACAGAACCTTTTTTTTAAAGGTAATCTTTATAGTTTGATAGCTGTGTTTGTAGGGAAATGATGCCTATAGCGGGTTTGGCTGGAAAATCAGTCTCCCAAAGTATTCTCTGAATGTGGATGGACGCGAAAATAAAGGGATGAATGGCGGTGCCAGGAGGTGTAATATGCCAATTCAGGGGTGTACAGTGTTGGATTGATAGTTATAAAAATCGCCGGAGTTGTTGATATTCAAATGGTGATACGCGCCACGAACCCTATCGCATGCTGCTAATGCTCTCGAAACGCAGGGTTCCGGTACCCTCAACAGCCAGGTCAGTGGTATTGGACCCACGGCCATTTGTAGTGAATTTCAGCTGGTTAGTACCGGTTTGCAAAGGTACACGCGTATAATATATAGTGTGGGGAAGCGATTGCCAGTTCCTGGTATCGGCCTTTTCGGAAGCCAGCGCGAAAATCTGGATCGCCATGGCCAGCGCCTCTTTTTCATTCTTGTTTTTAGCATCTTCCTTTGGGCGGGCAGCAATTTCGGCCAGCTTTTTCACTGCAAGGCGGCTTAAAGTGGCAGACATTTCCTTCAGAAAACGCTCACGCAGCGTAGCAAAAGCAAGATTATTGATGTCTTCAGCCTTCTGAAGTCCATATTGTTGATTGTTCAGGCTTACTGTTGCAGACGAATAGAATACCGGCTGCTCCTCATATCGCGGAAAAGCCACACGCAATGAACGAAGGTCCTCAACCCGCAGATCATTGCGGTTAACCCCGATGCTGAAATCAAAAGGGATATTGAAGCTGCCCGACTGATCCACAAACGTGAAATTGCCAAGACCATCTTTCGTCAGCGCGAAGAAAATATTCTGTTCTTTCTTTACCGGCGCAAGTCCATTCTCCCAGAACAAAACCACTTCTCCGCCCGATGAGATTGTACCCGGGGAAAATTTCAGATCAAAGATCTTTTCATAACGTTCAAGCTCACCCGTAAATCCATTCTGGTATGCAGTGCGAAGCAAATCCTGTTTTAACTGATCCGGGATCGTAACCCCATACCAATTGTTGTTGTTCTTGAGATAAATATCCGCAGCATTCCGGTAAGAAATAAATGCATTGTTCATATCACCATTCCTTTCATAGATCAGTCCCTGCAGGATCAGCGAGAACGCATCATCAGAATACCTGTTCTGATTGTTGTTTGTCTTATCCTGTAAAGCATAGCTCTTGATAGAAATCCTTCTTGCTTCAACCATCGCGTCGTTGGGTTGATTGAGCGCGAGATAATTCAATGCCTTGTAATAATGGATCATGAATTTTTCAAAAGCCTCGCCCTTGTAAGTTTGCATCATCGGGTTCAGCAGAGTACCGAGCGCAACATCACCGGCAGTGGTGCGCGCGTCTTCCATGAACAGATCGGCTTCATTGAAATACGCATTGCTGGTATCGTATTGCTGCATCATATGTGCAAGCTTACCCTTTTCAAGCAGATAAAGCAGGCGATTGCGTTTTGTTTTAAGCAGCTTGTTCCTGTCGATATTTGAAGAGGCAGCTTTGTAATCACCATTTGCCATAGCGGCATAGTAGCTACTGATCCTGCTATTGTAGGTAGCACAGGATGCAAACAGAACGATAACGACCATAGCCATTATCGTTCTGCAGATATTTCTGCCCTGATGATTCATGAATTTGCGATGGGAGAATTAGTTCTTGATGTACTTCGCGATCTTCTTATCTCCTATCCATACAACTTCATTTGTCTGGATATTTGTAAGCTCAAGATTTACCTGGTAGTAAACAACCTTCTTCCTGTTCTGTGAATCAACGATAGAGTTGATAGAACCCTGGAGAATGTAATCAGCACCTTGTTCAAGACCGAACTTCTTCATGCTCGAAACAGATGCGTTGGTTTGCTGATCTGCTTTTTCTGCACGAAGCTCCTCTCTTTTCTTTCCGCCCTGTACAAGACGAACACGACCAGACTTGATGAAAGACTGCTCAACATCCTTTACAAAAGTTTCAGCCTCGATATGCTCATGGCTTTTGTTTGTAACAAAACCAACGATCACTACGGGACGCTGATTATTGTTTGCCTGCTGATGTTCAGTGAGCCATTTTTCGCGAAGAATTGTTTCAATCATTTCGTCTGCCACAAGACGGGAATCTGTGTTGTTCCAGCGACCACTGAGATCAACCTGTTCTGAAGGATCTATTCTTGTTACTTTATGAGAGCATGAGGTACCGATCACAGATACTGCGGCACCCAGTGCCACAGCAAACATTAATTTTTTCATTGTATTGATTTAATTGAAAGCCGGTTTAGTTAAGCAGCCATGCAAGTGAAAGCGCAAGTGGCAGGCTGTTCAGAAAAGTATTGTTGTAGTAACGACCCGGATAGTATGAACCACGGCCATATCTTGAAGGACCATAATAAAACCCGTTATTATAGCGGTTGTTATAGAAACCATTGTTGTAGTAACCATTTCCGAAATACCCGCTGTTTAAATAAGGGTCACCGTAGTAGTTATAATCGTACCAGCCGTTGCGGGCACGTTCCAGTCGCAGTTCACGACGAAAGGCACGACGTTGTTCACGCGCTTCGGCACGATCAACGAGATAATCGATTGCTTTGTATGTGTCCTGGATAGTAGTAGAATGATACTGATTGATTGAATCTGCCGTTTCCATGTATTTGGTGCGGCTTTCTTCAAATCTTGGGTTCTGATCTTTTGCAAGACCTGAATTCTGAGCCTTTGCCGAAGAAGCAAGGCAGGTGAGCAGGATAAGGCTCAGGAAAAAGGGTAAAATGTTTTTCATTGTATAAGTGTTACAGTTTGAAACGGTTAATCCATCAGTTTAACGGTCCGGCACTGATAATGTTACAAGAATACAAAGCTGCTGCGTTAAATGCAAGTTAAGAGCTGTTAAAACGGTCGTTTTCTGTGATGAGTTGCAGCTCCCAACGCATCTTTTTTATTGTGTAAAAACAGCACTTATTTTTTAAGACCGATCTCTCTCAGACGCTCATCCAGGTATTCACCTGCAGTAGCATCTTCATAAGCCTTCGGATTTGTGTTATCAATACAGCTATCAAGACAAGCAAGGCTCATCTTACCTTTCGGATGAAGAAAGAATGGTATTGAAAACCTCGAGGTATGCCAGAGTTCTCTCGCCGGATTCACTACTCTGTGTGTTGTTGATTTCAGCTTATTGTTTGTAAGACGCTGCAGCATATCACCTACGTTCACCACGATCTGCTCAGGCAATGATGTTACTCCAACCCATTCATTTTGTTTGGTGAGAATCTGCAGGCCATCTGCAGAGGCACCAACCAGCAATGTGATCAGGTTGATATCTTCATGTTGCTCTGCACGTATGGCCGATTTTGGTTCGCTTGTGATAGGCGGATAATGGATTGCTCTCAGTATCGAATTGCCATTATGAATATAGTTATCGAAATAATGTTCGTCAAGATCCAGGTAAATCGCGATTGCCTGCAGTAAGGACTTACCGGATTTTTCAAACGCCTTGTATGCTTTGATAAATGTTGGTGTGAATGGTTGTATCTCCTGAACAGCAACATTATCAGGATACTCTTCTTTGATCGGATCGTTGTCTTCAACCACCTGGCCGAACTGGTAGAATTCCTTTAAATCCGGGGCCTCACTACCTTTCGCATGTTCTTTACCGAAAGAAGTATACCCCCTTTGTCCCGCGAGACCCGGCACTTCATAATGTTTCTTTTTGTCTGATGGCATGGAGAAGAACTCCTGCACATATTTATAAAGATCCGCAATAAGGTCATCAGGAATTCCATGGTTCTTTACAGCAACAAATCCTACTTCCTCATATGCTTTTCCAAGTTTGTTTACAAAGGCTTTCTTTAGTTCAGGATCTCCTGATAAAAAATCTGCAAGGTTTACAACTGGTATCGACATAGCAACTTATTTAGCTGTGCAAAATACGAAGAATTTGTCAGCCTCCGCTGAAGCTTCAGCTGACACAGTCAGTCATTGGAAGCGTATGGAATTTGTTTGAACCGGCATCTCAATCTAAACTATACTTTATGGCTGAAATATCAACACCAGCCGCCGCGGGATCAGGACCTGCCGGGCGGAAAGGAAAAAAATTGTCTACACGTGTTGACCTCACACCAATGGTTGACCTGGGATTTCTATTGATCACTTTTTTTATATTCACGACTACAATGGCTGAACCTGCGGCGATGAAAATCTTCATGCCTGCAGATAGCAAGGACCCGACGAAAGTTCAGGACAGCAAGTCACTCACTTTTATTCCATACGGAAGCGAACGGGTCTTCTACTACCATGGCGATCTTCCCGCAGCGCTTGTTAATGGAAGTTATGGTGTAACCGGCTATTCATATGCTGACGGCATTGGCCAGGTGATCCGTGATAAAAAAATTGCCATGGAACGACTGAACCCTGGCTCATCAAAGGAAATGTTCCTTATCGTGAAACCAATGAACTCATCTGTTTATAAGAATGTAGTAGATATCCTCGACGAGGTTGCAATCAACGGAGTAAACCTCTATTCATTGACTGATATTTCTGACGGAGAGATTGCGATGCTGGGAAATAAAGTGCAGTAGATTTTGTGCAACGCAGGAGGGTAAAATTCCCTCCTGCCCGCAATCTGTTTAGAATTCAGCATTCTTTGGTGTTCTTGGAAAAGGTATCACATCACGGATGTTAGTCATACCCGTTACAAACTGTACTATCCTCTCAAACCCTAAACCGAAACCCGCGTGTGGCACGGCGCCGAAGCGACGGGTATCAAGATACCATGATAACTCATCAACGGGAATATGTAATTCTTCCATACGTTGAACAAGTTTGTCAAGGCGTTCTTCTCTTTGTGAACCCCCAACGATCTCGCCAATACCAGGTGCGAGGATATCCATTGCAGCAACAGTCTTTCCATCATCATTCTGACGCATATAGAAAGATTTGATCTGCTTTGGATAGTTGATGAGTATCACTGGTTTCCTGAAGTGTTTTTCAACAAGATAACGCTCGTGCTCACTCTGAAGATCCATGCCCCAGTCTTCGATCGGGTATTGGAATTTCTTCTTCTTATTATGATTGCTTTCTTTAAGAATTGTTAGCGCTTCCGTATAAGTCAGTCTCTCAAAATCATTTTTCACTACAAACTCAAGCTTCTCCATCAAACCAAATTCAGATCTTTCGTTCTGTGGTTTTTGTTTTTCTTCCTCTGCAAGCCTTGTAGCAAGAAATTCAAGATCCTCACGGTTATGCTCAATCGCATAAGTGATCAGGTATTTTATAAATTCCTCAGCAAGGTTCATGTTATCTTCCAGATCATAGAAATCCATTTCAGGTTAGATCATCCAGAACTCAGCGAGGTGACGGGCGGTATTTGAGTTTTCTGCGCGGAAGGTTGGGCCAAAAG
>JBEVNF010000361.1:0-6661 GCA_040508255.1 Flavitalea sp. | reverse complement strand
CACACCGTCATTTTCACCTTTATGTTGTTCAATATCTTTTGTCTTTTTATTTCCATTCCAACCTGATAACTGCTGAAATGGTTTATCAAATCGGACAGAGAAAAATATACGGACATCTTTGGGACCGCCCCAGAAACGATCAACCGTACTGAATGATCCTTCAAATTCTGTATCGCTCACTTTTTTTATTTCAGCATTCGTCATCCTGTTACTGATCACAAATCCACCAAGATTGGTAATGATCTGCGCTTTCATCTTTTCAGTAAAACGAAAACGATACAATCCTACTCTTTCTGTACTTGTCTGCTCAACCCAGATTTTCGGATCACGCAGAAACACGCGGTGGTAGCCAGGTTCAACGAGTTCATCATCATGACTGAATTTTGATTTCCATCCTTTGTGACCCATTATCGGATCAGCATTTGCACTAGCCGGCATGATCTCAAGACCTGCGATCATCCAATCATGAATCTGCTCGAAACCGAGAATTTCGTTTTCATTATAGTTATAGGCACCACCACCCTGGTTCTTGTTTCTTGTCATTGGTGCTGAAGTAAGCATCCCAAAAGGTCTTGATCCTGTTATAAAAAAGAAATCACGACCACGGTTTGTTTCTATATAGGGATCGACCCAGTTTACGGGGTCTGTGTCCGCACCTTGTTCAGCGTAAACTTCCACTTCGCTGAAACCAACGTCTTTGCCTGTACCATCAGTGACTTCAAGCTTTATCCATTTTGTTTTTTTTGCGGGAAAGTCGATTCGTCTTGCAGTACCATCGTTAGGTATCTGGTTCATCCATAAAAATGTGCCGTCACTGAAGTGAATTTTAACGGTGGCTGCATGTTCTTCTTCGGAGGGTCGATCATAGAGGATTATCCTCTTAATGGTTTGCGTTTTGTCCCATTCAAGCCGTGCCCATGGAAACCTGATATAGCCCCAGCTTGTGGTCACTCCTTCACAGGCCCATTCACCCATTCCGTCAACACTGATGATGCCATCAGTCAGATTTGAAGGCTGAAATTTATTGTTTTTGGAAGTAGATGCTGTGACCTTTGAGTGAGGTGCGATATTGATGGTACCAGCCATTAAACAGGCAGGGATCAACGAGAACAAACTAAAGAAAATCCGGGATCTCATCTGGCGTAAATTGAAGAAAAGCAATCGTTAGCAATTAAATGTACGAACATATTTACAAATCAATTTCGACTCCTGATCTTCAGAGACATTTTCTACACTGACCAATCAATTGGATCAAGAGCATGTCGGACCAGGTAGTCATTCGCCTGTGAAAAGTGTTTGTTGCCCAGGAAGCCATTGTGAGCAGACAGAGGAGATGGGTGAGCTGATTTTAGTATCAAATGTTTGTTCGCATCTATCAACGTTTGCTTATCCTGCGCAAACTTTCCCCAAAGCAAAAACACCACGTGCTCTTTGTCTTCAGAAATTCTTTTGATGACAGCATTGGTAAATTCATGCCATCCGATTTTGGAGTGACTGTTTGCTTCTCCTGCCCTGACAGTAAGCGTCGCGTTCAATAACAAAACACCTTGTTCTGCCCATTTTGTCAGATTTCCTCTTCGGGTTATAGGTGCCCCGAGATCGCTATTAATTTCTTTGTATATGTTTACAAGTGAGGGTGGCGGAGGAACACCATCCTGCACTGAAAAAGAAAGGCCATGTGCCTGACCGGGACCGTGATAAGGGTCCTGACCAAGAATTACAACCTTGACTTTGTTGAAGGGAGTTATATCAAAAGCATTAAAAATCAACTTTCCGGGTGGATAAATAATCTTACCGGATTGCTTCTCGAGCTTCAAAAAGTTGACAATTTCCGCGAAATACGGCTTAGAGAACTCAGATTTCAGTTCCTGTTTCCAGGATTCGTTGATTTGCACGTCCATTTTCTTCTAATTCTGTTTGGGCGCAAACTAAAAAAAATTATCTTTGCGCCCCGACCTAAATGAAAGTCATTTCAAATAGGCTGGATGGTTCGGTAGCTCAGTTGGATAGAGCAACTGCCTTCTAAGCAGTAGGTCATTGGTTCGAATCCAATCCGGATCACATTAAAGGCTTCCATCGTGGAAGCCTTTATCTATTTGTACACCCACACAATTATGCGACCAGCCCTGCAACTTTTCGATTTCCAACAGAAAGTCAACTACAAAACTGAAATTCTCGCCGGCCTTACTGTCGCCATGACCATGATACCGGAATCACTATCATTTGCGATACTGGCCGGCCTCTCGCCGCTCACAGGGCTCTACGCCGCATTTATGATGGGCCTGGTAACAGCAATATTAGGCGGACGACCCGGCATGGTTTCAGGCGGTGCAGGTGCAACGGTTATTACCCTGATTGCCCTTGTGAAGTCACACGGCGTTGAATACGTATTTGCAGCGGTTGCCCTCGCCGGCATATTGCAGATTCTTGTTGGTGTATTAAAACTTGGCAAGTTTATCCGGCTGGTACCTCAACCCGTCATGTATGGCTTCCTGAACGGACTTGCAGTCATCATCTTCATGGCGCAGGTAGAACAATTCAGAATCGATGGCAACTGGCTTTCGGGCTCTGCATTGTATACAATGCTCGCACTCGTTGCGCTCACCATTCTGATCGTGTGGTTACTTCCGAAGTTCACCAGGAAAGTACCCGCTTCTTTAGTCGCTATACTAGTGGTTTTTGCAGTCGTAGCATTATTTCACATTGACACTAAAACAGTAAAAGATATCGCATCGGTAAGCGGTGCATTTCCCCCGTTTCACGTTCCCTTTATTCCTTTCAGCCTCGACACTCTGAGGATCATCCTGCCCTACTCTATTGTTATGGCTGGTGTGGGACTTATCGAGAGCCTGCTCACAATGAACGTAGTTGACGAGATCACCGGCACAAAAGGAAGAAGTAACAAAGAATGTGTTGCACAAGGCACGGCCAATATCGTCAATGGATTTTTCACGGGCATGGGTGGATGCGCGATGATCGCACAATCATTTGTAAATCTTTCTGCCGGTTCAAGAGCCAGGCTGTCGGGGATCATCGCATCAGTAACCATTTTACTTATCATACTTTTTGGTGCACCGCTTATAGAAAAAGTTCCTATGGCTGCTCTCACAGGTGTAATGATCATGGTAGCGATCGGCACTTTCGAATGGATCAGCTTCCGGATAATAAACAAGATGCCCCGCCATGATATTTTCGTTGGGATACTGGTCGCCGTTATAACCATCTGGCTTCACAATCTTGCGCTAGCTGTATTGGTTGGTGTAGTCATTTCGGCACTTGTTTTTTCCTGGGAAAGTGCCAGGCGAATCCGTGCCCGTAAATATATTGATAGTAACGGGGCAAAACATTACGAAATCTTTGGACCCTTATTCTTCGGATCCGTCACTGCATTCACTGAAAAGTTTGATGTGGAGAATGACCCGGCAGAAGTTTTCATCGACTTCAAAGAAAGCCGCGTATCTGATATGAGTGCAATACAGGCGCTCGATAAACTAACAGAACGTTATCTCAGGGCGGGCAAAAAACTTCAACTGCTGCACCTGAGCAGTGATTGCAGGACGCTTTTAAAAAATGCAGAATCGGTCGTGGTTGTAAACATTGCTGAAGACCCTGGATACAGGGTTGCTGCAGAATAAGTTTAATCATTCTGAATCTTCAGCGCACCTGAACCCATTTTCGATTTTTTCTTTTTACCCCACTTACGATTATACCAGATAATAAATCCCGTCACTGGTAATGATGCACCGATCAATGCCGCGGAAAAAGCCAGGATTTTTGTCGGTAATCCCAGAACTGTGCCTGTGTGAATATCGTAGTTAAGACGTCGGAATTTTTCTCCACTGCCGGCTGCTGACCAGAGATTGTCGTCCACGTTGTTTCCCGTTAGTATGCGCTCACCTGTATATTGATCATATTCATAATACTGATCTTCATAATATGCCTCTTCGTGCATTTCTGTTGTAGCGAAGATGATATCTGTTGGCTGATCAGGCTCGGGCAAATGAATGTGAACGGATAATGAGTTTGGTTGCTTCGTTATAACTTCCCTGAAATTATTATCCATTTTGTTCCATAACATACCAGTTGAACGCGGCGCTGTGGTGTCTGAAGTTGGTTCTTTATATTCAACCAGTGTCTTGCCGCCGGTGGTGCTCCAGAACAACGCCCTGTTAAACCATTCCAGGCCGTAAAAAATACCTGTGATCGCAAGGAGAAATAAAATCAGGAAGGCGTAAAATCCTAAAACGTTATGCAGATCGATATTAACGCGCTTCCAGTTTGCTTTCCATTTGATTTTGAAACTCTTGTCACGGGTAGATTTATTCCATTTTTTTGGATACCACCAGATCAAGCCGGTTATCAGCAGAATAACAAATATTAGTGTGGCATAGTTAACAATTGGCCGGCCAATTTCATATGGCAACCACAAGAATCTGTGACCATTCAATACCCATCCAAAGAAATTATCTACACTGCTCCGCAGCTTCAGATTTTCGTCGATGGAAGGTCCAAGAAATTCGCCGGAATATGGATGTATCAGTCCAATAGCGATGCTATCTTTTTCCGGCGCTTCGCCTGGTTTTCTGAATTTAACTTCAACAGCGATCGGGGCATTCCGCTGATAGGAAATTTCGTGAACAAACCCACCCGGAAACATAGAATCCCCTATGGCCTTTATGCGGGAAGGCAATATTAGTGGATGCTGCTCCGAAGCAATATATTTCGCTGCCTTTTTTGGTGCAATCAGATCTGTTATCTCTTTCTGAAAAACCCAGACAGCAGCCATCAGGCAAACGATAAACATAATGGCACCGGAGATCAGACCCAACCAGAGATGCAACCAACTGTTGATTCGCCTGAACGCCGATTGTTTTTGTTTGGTTGCTCCCATGAGAATCAGAATTTCAAAGTAATATTAGCAAGTACCTGTCTTGGCGAAATCGGCACCGCTGATCTTGGTGATGACCAGAACTGCTGATCAGTAATGTTATTCATCTTTACACCAACCCTGATCTTTTTAGCCTGGTAGAAAATGGAAGCATCAAATGTTGTAAATCCATCTAACAATACTTCGTTATAATCATCAAAGAAAAAATCACTCTGGGTATTGCCTCCTGCACCAAAACCAAAATTTTTCAATGCACCATTTGTTGCGCGGTAGCTGATCCAGACATTTCCAACATTCCGTGGAACGCCGGCCGGCCTTTTCCCACTCAGCGCTTCTTCATAAACTTTGATGTATTTATTGTCATTGTAACCGTAGCCTGCAATCACATTCAATCCGGGAAACGGAGTAGCCACGACATCAGCCTCAAAACCCTTGCTTCTCTGGGAACCATCCTGTATAGAATATGTATCATCAACAGGATCAGGACGCACAATATTGTCAACAAGAATGTCATAGTAACTAAGTGTACCCTTCACTTTGCCATTAAACAATTCGAACTTAACACCACCTTCCAACTGGTTGGCATATTCAGGTTTGAAACGGGCAACACCGGGAAAACTTTCGCGGGTAACTGCAGGATAATTATTGAGATAGCCGTTCATATAGTTTGCGAACAGCGCTACATTTTTCGGAACCACCTGGTAAACCAATCCAAGCTTCTGTGAAAGTGCACCCTGCTCAACACCATACAGCGGATCTTTGTCATGATAATAACTATACCTCAGACTGGCCATCAGGATCAGGTTTTTAGTGATGTTGGTGACGTCTGAAACATATCCGGATACAGTTTCCGAGTTTGTTACATAATTAAGATTTACCGGCGTATTGGCGATGTTCTGCAGATGGGTCTGGTAGTTGAACATCGGCAGATTGCCATACAAGGGATCATCATTGATCTTAACCATATCGTAGCTGGTATACCACCTGAGATTATCCGAGTACTCATTAAGATATTCCAAGCCCACCAATAACCTGTTCCTGACATTTCCTATATTGAAATTTCCTGTGAAATTCTGTTGTACCTGTGTGCTTTTTATCGCACCGTTTATTGTAGTTACATCTCTCGAAAGACTATCCTGCACACCCGGACGATCCACATCCGGCGCATTCATGCTAAGGAAAAGATAATTGGTATTAAAGTCTGTATTTGCTGAAGACAGGTATGTTTCAGACGTCCATTTTGGCGATATGATATAAGTAGCTTTTGCAAAAAAGTTGGTCACTTTTTGTGTTGAAAGCATGTCATTTGAAGTATAGGATTTTTTGAAATCCCAATCATAGTCTTTGTGATTTCCGAGCAACTCGTAAAACGTAGAGTTGAATTTTTTATTCAGATGCTCAACTTCAAAATCGATCTTGAACTTTGGTGTAACGATGTATGTTAAAGCTGCAGTAACGGCCTGGGTTTTACTTTGTCCGTAATCCTGCCAGCTATTCTGATTATCCCATGCAATATTGGTTCTGAGCAGCACGGTCTTGTCATTATTAAGCGGTGTATTCAGGTCAGCAGTCAAACGGTTAAGGTTCCAGCTACCAATAGTGTAACCGACCTCGCCTTTAAATTCATTCAACGGTTTTTTGGTAACCCTGTTCACAAGGCCTCCATATGAAATCACAGAAGAACCAAACAATGTGGCAGAGGGGCCTTTGATCACTTCGAGTCTTTCTATGTTGACAGGGTCAGCCATAGTAAGAAAGTTTGTGTTCATACCA
>JBEVNF010000256.1:0-6975 GCA_040508255.1 Flavitalea sp. | reverse complement strand
CAACTTGTTAAGGATGGCCAGCAGGTGAGAACCGGTGATACACTCGGACTGATGGGCAACACCGGAAATGCCCGGACCACTGCACCGCATCTTCATTTCGGGATTTATGCAATGGGTGGTGCGATCGATCCTTTTCCTTTTGTCAATCCTTCGTACCCCGTTCCTGCCGATATAAGATCAGATCTCAGCTTTGTTGGTAAAGCTGCGAGGGCAGATGGCAGAAACATTATGATTTTTCCATCACCTGATATAAAATCGCCATCTGTTCACTTGCCGGTTAATACGTTGGTAACTGTTAATGCTGCCGCCGATAACTGGTACAGGGTTACCTTGCCCGGAGGTGAAACCGGGTTTATCAGCGAGGCAAGAACAAAGAATCTGAATCCTGTCAAATCTTTCACCCTCAATTCAGGTCAGCAACTGCTTGCGGCACCGGATAGTCTTGCTCCTGTTAAGCAACAACTTGAAAAGGGCAGCAAGGTTCAACAATTGGCGCTGTATAAGAACTACCAGTTTGTTTCAACTTCCGATGATTCAAAAGGATGGATAACTCTTTGATTATATATGTTTTGAATTAACTAAGCAGTTTGTACTAGCAATCTTTGAAAGTTCTTGTAAATTTCACGGAAACACAACACTGGGTTCATATTTCCCCGGCAA
The DNA here is from genome assembly GCA_040508255.1 of Flavitalea sp. Lineage (GTDB taxonomy): Bacteria > Bacteroidota > Bacteroidia > Chitinophagales > Chitinophagaceae > DATHKG01. The sequence continues at coordinate 6,315 of JBEVNF010000256.1, read as the reverse complement.
ATATTGGTTTTTCGTGTTTTTTAGTTGCATCTTTGTACTCCTTGCCTGTATTACAGGGCTCAGAAACTGCTAGACCTTTTTCCTCCTGTACAAATTCAAGAATTAAAACAAGACTTATGTACGCTCATATTTGGCTTAAATACCTGCCTATTATCAGAATTTTGATGAAAAAGTCAGCAACCGCAGATCAGACTCTAACGCTCAACCGCATAGATTTTGAAAGAGCGGGTACCGGAAGAAAAGCTGGTTATAAATTCAACATTGAATTTACAAACGGCCGTGTTGCTAATGTTATCAGCACTTCTCCGCTTGCAGTGGACCTTGCAACTGTGATCCTTGGCGACAACCCATCGAAAGCTTTGCTTGCAGCATCAAACTATGAGATTTCCCTGAACACAAAGTTCCAGGTAACGATCAAGAACACAAGTCCAAAATCAGAAGAAGAAACCCCTGAACAAAAAGAAACAGCTGATCAGAACAATTGATAAGCCTTCTTCAAGTCAAGTTCTTTTTTTGATCCGACATCAAAATATTTATGTCGCCGGCCAATAGTCAGATATCAATTTTATTGGTGTGCTGATAGAATTATATAAAAAACGCTCGCGACAATCCCCGAAATGATTTTTGCAAAGTGGTTAAGGCTTTGTAAAAATCATTTTAGTTTTATATCCTTCCCGGGTTACTCCATCAGCTTAACAGACTTTTCATCACCGTTTGCACTATCTTTACGAAGACCAGTAAAAAATGGTTAATTAATACTCATTTTGAATTTCAAAGAATTCGGTCTTCATGAATCTCTTGTTGAAGGGATCGAGGCCACAGGTTATGAGAATGCGACACCCGTTCAGGAACGCGTGATCCCATTAATTTTACAAGGCAAGGATCTAATAGCTTCTGCTCAGACCGGTACCGGTAAAACCGCAGCATATCTTCTTCCTATCATCAACCTTATCCTCGAATCACCATCAGACGATCAGATCAATGCACTTGTTGTAGTTCCCACCAGGGAGCTTGCAATTCAGATCGCACAGAATCTTGAAGGTTTATCATATTTCACTTCTATCAGTTCAATAGCTGTTTATGGCGGTGGAGACGGGTCAAACTTCTCTACCGAAAAACAGGCGCTTTCAAAGGGAGCGGATATCGTGATCTGCACACCTGGCCGCATGATCAGTCACCTGAACATGGGTTATGTAAAACTTAAGGGACTTAAACATCTGATCCTTGATGAAGCAGACAGGATGCTTGATATGGGCTTCAATGATGATATCATGAAGATCATTTCTTTTCTCCCGAAGCAACGTCAGAACCTGCTCTTTTCAGCTACCATGCCTACCAAGATCAGGGAACTTGCACGAAAAATCCTCCACGAACCTGAGGAGATTAACATCGCTATATCAAAACCGCCGGCCAAGATCGTTCAAAGGGCTTATGTTGTTTATGAAGCACAAAGGATTCCATTGATCGTATCATTATTGAAAGAGCGCACCGAGCAGTCAGTCATTATCTTCTGCTCAAAGAAGCAGTCGGTAAAAGAACTCAGCCGCGAACTTCGTCGTGCTAAATTCAACATTGAAGAGATCCATTCTGATCTTTTGCAGGCCGCGAGAGAACAGGTAATCCTTGACTTCCGCAGTCGCAGACTAAAGATCCTTGTGGCCACGGATATTATCTCTCGTGGTATCGACATTGACAACATTGACCTTGTTATCAACTTCGATGTACCAAACGATGGTGAGGATTATATTCACCGCATCGGCAGAACCGCACGCGCAGAAACTGATGGAACAGCCTTCACCTTTATCAGTGAAAAGGAACAAAACAAATTTGCCGTGATCGAACAGCTTCTTGGTGAACCGGTGCCAAAAGCAACTGTACCTGAAGCTTTCGGACCTGTACCGGAGTATAGTCCACGTCGTGCAGGATCTAAATCCAAAGGACGTTTTCGTCCTCATTTCAAGAAAAAGAATTAACCCCTTGTCCTCAGGCAAATTGCATCAATCGCAAAGTGACGCAATGATGTTTTTCTTTTTATTTGTCGTTTTTTTGTAATTTTTTGGGAAATGTCCCCGTGTACCTTTATATGCTAATTTGTAATAAAAGGAGGCAGTATGTCGGTGAGTGAAAAAAAGCAAAAGAAACAAAAGAAGGAAGTAATTCAACCAGATAGCGAACAGCTTGTATCTGCTTTGAATCAGAAAGATAGTTGTGATGAACAAGTTGTCAGGCAAGATATAGTCTTCACCAGTGAATGGGAAGATTCAGACATAATCGATGAAATTATGCAGGACTCAGAACTCATAAGTGCGCTCGAGAAAAATTTCGGTTATCGCGAGTTCCGTCAAAACCAGGAATCGATCATCCGGAACCTCCTTTCTGGTAAAGACACCGTTGTATTAATGCCGACGGGCGGAGGAAAATCCATCTGCTATCAGCTCCCGGCGGTCATCTCAGCAGGAACCGCTATTGTGATCTCTCCGTTGATCGCATTGATGAAAGATCAGGTTGACAGTCTCAAACAAAATGGCATCAGTGCAGCATTTCTCAACTCGAGCCAGTCGGGCGGTGAACAAAATGAGATCATTAATCAACTCACAAGCGGCAGGCTCAAATTACTTTATGTAGCACCCGAGCGTTTGTTTGGCGACAATCAGTTTATCAACACACTGGTGAACTTAAAGATCAGCCTGTTCGCAATTGACGAAGCTCACTGCATAAGTCAGTGGGGACATGATTTTCGCCCTGAGTACCTTGTACTTGGTCAATTGAAAAAAACATTTCCGACAGTACCTCTTATTGCGCTCACCGCGACGGCAGATGATCTTACAAAAAATGATATAGTAAACAAGCTTTCACTATCAGACTATCGGTTGTTTGAAACCTCTTTCAACCGTGCAAATATCTATTACTATGTTTGGCCAAAGAAAGATCATTTTGATCAGCTTGTTGAATATCTGTCATCGCGGAAAGGCGACAGCGGAATTATCTATTGTTTGTCAAGATCATCAACGGAGACTTTAGCCGGAGATCTTGTCAGCCTGGGTTTTTCAGCTGCAGCTTATCATGCGGGGCTTGAAAAAAGCATACGCGAAGACAGGCAGGAAAAATTTCTTCGTGACGAGATCAACATAATGGTTGCCACCATTGCATTCGGCATGGGTATCAATAAAAGCAATGTAAGATTTGTGATGCATGCGGATCTTCCCAAAAACATTGAAGGTTATTACCAGGAAACTGGTCGCGCAGGTCGCGATGGTCTTCAAAGTGAGGCCGTACTTTTTTATAGCGCCGGCGATGTTTTCAAACTGAAAAATTTCGCAAAGGTTGAAGGCAATGAAGAACAGACAAGGATCATGCTTAAAAAGCTTGACCAGATGGCCAACTTTGCCGAAACAAGATCGTGTCGCAGAAAATTCCTTTTGAACTATTTTGGAGAGAACACAGCCACATATTGTGGCTCCTGTGACAACTGTCTTAATGAATACAAGAAATTCGATGCAACTATTCAAACGCAAAAACTTCTGAGTGCTATCATGCGTTTGGGTGAGAGGTTCGGAGCTAATTATGTGATTGATTTTTTGCGCGGAAGTACATCGGTAAGAGATGAACACCGTGAACTGAAAACCTATGGTGTCGGTAAAGAATGGGATAAAGAACAATGGAAACAAAACATAAGACAGATTCTTGATCTTGGCTTTGCAGTGCAGACAGAAGGTCAGTATCCGGTTTTGAAACTCAGTGAAGCAAGCTGGCCAATACTGAAGGGCAAGCAGAAAGTTGAATTGTTTGAACCGATAGTTTCTTCGAAGCGGGCAGAGATCACACATGATATATCATCGCAGCTACTGGACTTGCTTAAGGATCTCAGAGTTGAAATGGCAAAGGAAGAAGATACTCCGGCATACAATATTTTTTCAGATGCCACTTTACTGGCTCTGGCAGATGAACTACCTGACTCTCCCGAAGCCCTTTCGAAGATCGATGGTGTAAGTGATCAGAAGCTTAAGAAATATGGACAGAGAATGTTGAAAGTGATAGCTGATTACACAGCAACAATTCCCGGCTACACAAAGAAAAACAGAAGCACATCTCCGAAGAAAAAAGCTGGTGGTGGCGGTGCGAAATTTAAACGGGACAGCAAAGAAGTAACGCTTGAATTGTTCAACGAAGGAAAATCAATAGAAGAAATTTCAATTGAACGTCAGTTGTCACAACAAACTGTAGAAGGTCACCTGGCAGAATTTATTCGCAACGGGGATCTTGAACCTTCTGTGCTTGTTGCCAAAGACAGGATCGCTGTGATCCTTGAAGCCACCAAAAGAGTTGGAGGAACCAGGCTTGCCCCGATCCGGGAAGCCCTGGGAGAAGATTATTCATATGGTGAAATAAGGTTGGTATTCGGCTACTGGCAATGGATGCAGGAGAATAATATAGATGTTTAAGCCTCCCGGTGTTTTGCTATTTTTGGCCCGATGAATCAGTTCAAAAGTGATCCTGATAACACGCTGTTCCAGATTGCGGCTAATTTTGTAAATCATACAAACAGGCCGATATTTCTGACAGGTAAAGCAGGAACAGGTAAAACAACTTTTCTGAAATATATCAGGGAAAGTACCCTGAAACAAACTGTGGTTGCGGCACCAACAGGTGTTGCTGCCATCAATGCAGGAGGAGTAACCCTACATTCATTTTTCCAGTTACCATTTGGTCCCTTTGTTCCAACGAGCCAGAACTCCCTCGCAAATCATGAACAGGGAATCATTGATCAGCATTCCCTGTTTAGAAATATAAAGTTTTTTTCAGCAAAAAGAAGATTGCTCGAAGAACTGGAACTGCTGATCATAGACGAGATCTCCATGGTACGCGCCGATATGCTAGACGCGGTAGATCTGATACTAAGACAGTTTCGAAAAAACCTGCATCAACCCTTTGGTGGCGTACAGGTGTTATTTATCGGGGACCTGTTTCAGTTGCCGCCGGTCATGCCTGAAGATCAATGGCAGATTCTGAAACATTATTATGAAAGCCCTTTTTTCTTTCATTCGAAAGTGATCAAACAGGATCCGCCGGTGTATATCGAGCTTAAAAAAATCTACAGGCAAAGCGATCAGCATTTTATTGATATCCTGAACCGGATCAGGAACAATGAAATGATCGAAGACGATTTTGATGCGCTCAACAAACTCTACAAGCCTTCATTGATTTCCAGTGAAGACGATCGGTATATAACACTCACAACACATAATCACAAAGCGGATCTTACCAATCAATATGCACTTGAGAAACTGGAAGATCCTGCATTTTCATTCGCGGCTACCGTAACCGGAGAATTCAATGAAAAGAATTTTCCAGCGGATCCACAACTTACGCTTCGAAAAGGGGCGCAGGTGATGTTTGTGAAAAACGAACTTGGAGAATTAAAACGCTACTTCAATGGAAAGCTTGCTGTAGTAACAAGTTTGACCGATGAACGGATAGTTGTTGAACTTTCAGGCAGCGGCATAAAGATGGCGCTTGAAAAAGAAACCTGGCGAAACATCAGGTATAATTATAACGGAGAGAAAGGAGAGATTGAAGAAGAAGAAATAGGAACCTTTACGCAATATCCGATCCGGCTTGCATGGGCAATTACAATTCATAAAAGCCAGGGACTTACTTTCGAAAAGGCAATTATCGATGCGGGTAATGCTTTTGCCCCGGGACAGGTCTATGTAGCATTGAGCAGATGCACAAATCTTGAAGGTGTTGTGCTGCATTCAAAGGTACATCCGGGTGCAGTTCGCACTGATCCAAAGGTTATTGAGTTTTCGGCGCTGGAGGCAGATGAAAGCAAACTCGCAAACAATCTTCAATCGGAGCAGAATTTCCAGGGATTGAACACTATCCATAAATATTTTGATTGCAGTAAAGTTGTGGAGTCATTACAATTTCATCTCAAGGCAACAAAGACAAGAAAACATGCAGAGAAAAGTTCGGGGCTTTTATTAGCAGAAGAGTTGTTCAAAGAATGTGTTTCAATACAAGCAGTTGCTGATAAGTTTTCAAAACAGCTGATCGCACTTGTAAGAGAGTTTCGGGAGTCAGGACATGCAGGACAGTTAAGGGAACGCATTAATTCAGCCGCTACATATTTTCGAACCACTATTGAACAAAACTGCATCTCAAAACTAATTGCGCAAAAAGAATTACTGATGCAAAAAAAGAAACTGCAACGTTATGTTGCTGAACTGGAAATACTGGAAGCAATGTTTGGAAAAAAAGTATCGCAACTCGAACATGCATGCACGATCATCGAGAATCTCGGTAAAGAAAACA
>JBEVNF010000221.1:0-3988 GCA_040508255.1 Flavitalea sp. | reverse complement strand
GCTTCAGCCATTTTTCATCTTCTGGTTTAGGCTTGATGATCCAGCCGCGACCGTATGACTCGTAGATACCACCACTGTTATGATTAAGTGGAGCAACCTCAACCTGCCAGCCCGAGATCTTTACACCTTCAATGCCCGAACGGATGAAGATTCCGCTGTTACCGTTTGCTTCTTGCCTGAACTTAACAGTCAGTTCGAAGTTGTCGTAATTCTTATTGGTTGAAAGATATCCGTATTGTTTGTCTGGTCCGCTTTCACAAACAAGCTCACCGTTTTCAACATACCATTTTTCTGTACCATGAATTGTCCAGCCGGTAAGGTCCTTACCATTGAAAATCGATACAGGTTTCTTTTGTGAATAGATCGCCATTGAAAGCGCGATGCAGCAACTCAATAAAAAAATGTGTTTCATGTGCGGGAATAAATATTTACGCTAAATGTAAGGAATTTCCTGCTGTATCATCTAATGTTTGACAGGTATGTTAACGTCTCTTTCACTAAACAATAAGATCAGCTATAGGTCAGCGTCTTTATCAGGGAAGCATGATGCGGATACTTTGACGACAGGGAGCCACTTGTGGCAAGTTCAAAATCTGCGAAGTCAAATCCGGGAGCAACGGTGCAACCAACCAGCGCATAGTCGCCGCCGAAGGCAACTCTCGAAGCGAACCAGTTGCCTGCTTTGATCACAACCTGGAATGACTCACCGGCTTCCAGGTCCCGCCCAAGCTTATGTACAGTCAGAATTCCTTTTGCATCGATCTCAAATATATCAAGCTGGCTGCCTTCGTAGAAATGCCAGCACTCATCACTATTGATCTTATGAAATGCAGAGAACTGTCCTTGTTCGAGCAGGAAATAGATGCAGGTTGATACAGATGTGTCACCTGCAAAGCCTTTCGGTAAAACAGCAGAAGGTATATTGATCGGGGACCGGTAGGTTTCACGAAATGAACCCCCTTCCACATGACGCGAAAGGTTCAGCTTACTGATCCAGTAACTTGCATTTTTGCTCATGGATCAGATTATTGTTCTACAGAAACTTTCACCTCTTTCTTGCCATAATACCAGAGATTCAAGGAATCCCTTGTACGAAGTGTGTCAGCAGGAGTGCCTGGTAACACAACAAAGATTTTGAAGCTGGTTGAGTCCGTCGTTTCCATTTTGATACGTGGATTGATCAGTTCAAGTTGTGCAATCCTCCTGATAGCTCTTGCCTTGTTTTCAGTTGTTTCAAGAACATATCTGAAAGTTCCCGGCGTAGTTGAACTCGCAGCGGTCGAAAGCGGTTGCTGTGTGGCACCCGCAGTATTAAGAGAATCGATCTTTTGTAATGCGGACGAATCTGCCTGTTTCACAGGTTCCGGTTGCGTGGATGGCGGCGGCGTTTGTTTGTCTTCGATCGCAGCAGGAGTTATCGGCTGCGTGTTGCGGTTATATAGTGAATATCCTCCCCAGATCACAGCACCCAGACCAAGCGCAAGGCCCAGGCCGATCAGGATCTTGCGGCCACTGTTATTCTCTGGTTCTATCTGTGAATAACCACTGTCAAATGCCGGCCTTTGTTTAGGTACTTTATCACCGGGTTTTTCTGCTTCAAGACGTTCAACAACCGGTGCGCCAGGAGCATATTCATAATCACCATCCCGGAGCTTCTGAAGTGTACCAATGCCCTCGAGGAAAAATGGCTTGCCAATATTCAGTAACAACTTGCCATCCGAGAGAAATGATTCCAGGTCAGATTCAGCTAAAGGCCTGATCTTACCCGTATGTACCCGGATAAATTCGATCAGAGCATCATCAGCTTTAAGAATGTTCTTCTTGGTGAATTTGATCAGGTGCATGAAATCTGTACTGTTCTTATCAGACGGGTCGGGGATATGCACAGAAGGGTCGATTTCAAAAGTGCCGATGCCCGGCAGATTGATCGTTTTGTTCTGGTATAAATAGTGCGCGAAAACCGAGGATAATTTCACAATATGGATTTTGAAGCAAGTTAAATTAAAAAAGGCGATTTCAGCATATCTCTATGATAGTTAATAGTTATTCTTAAATTTACGGCAACTATGACACCGGAAAAAGAACAGTTGTATATAGAGTATTGGGAAGCAAACCGTGAGCGTGAAGGAGAACTCAAAACTCAGCTCCTGGTGGGCATTCCTGTGGGATTGTTGTTTGCAGTGCCGGTAATTGCCATACTATTTACAGCAAGATTCTGGTATCGAAGAGCAGATATGTCTGCCAACAGTTCGCTTACCCCTGTATTGGTGATTGTTTTAGTAGTTGCCATCTCCGCATTTGTAGCGGTGATCTATAAAAGACATCAATGGGATATGAAGGAACAGCAATATCTTGAGTTCAAGGCGAAACAAAAGAAACGGGAACAAGAAAATGCGGTGCAACAATCGGGAAATTAATCTTGTCTTAAAACCAAAACAAATCAAATAGAAAAGCAAATGAGAAAATTATTAGTGGCAGTGGCTGCGATCATTGTGTTGGGAACGGGTTGTAAAAAATCAGGTGAATGTTCTGAAGATAACACGGTTGCACCTCAATCAGAAGGCGATGCAATTGCAGCTTATCTTCAGACGAATGGTATTACTGCGACTAAATTTAAGACCAACCTGTACTATCAGATCGTAACACCAGGAAGTGGCGGATCTCCAAATCCATGTTCAACTGTCCAGGTCGCATATCGCGGAACCCTTACCAATGGGAACAAATTTGATGAGTCTACTAATCTTACCTTCAGTCTGCAGCGTTTGATAAAGGGATGGATCCAGGGAATTCCTTTGATACAAAAAGGAGGTGCTATCAGGCTTTTCGTTCCACCGAGCCTCGGCTACGGCTCAGCAGACGTGAAAGATGGTGGTGTGGTGATCATTCCCGGCAATTCAATTCTCATCTTTGATATTACGTTAATCAACTTTCAATAAATAACTATTGCCACACGAAGCGATCTCGGTATTTGACATTTTTAAGATTGGAGTCGGCCCATCAAGTTCCCACACACTGGGACCCTGGCGGGCCGCCCAGCGTTTTATCAATGGTGTTGAAGCTGCAGGGGAATTATCTTCAGTTACTGCTGTCCGTGTGTTGCTCTACGGTTCCCTTGCAAAAACGGGCGTGGGGCATGGAACGGATATAGCGGTACAGCTTGGTCTTTGCAATGATGATCCGGTAACCTTCGATGTTAATGCTATTTCACCAAAGATCGCCGATATTGCTACGATGAAACGAATCGTGCTGGCAGGCAAACATGAGATCAATTTTGATCCGCGTACCGATATTGAATTTCTAATAACAGAATCACTGCCTTATCATCCCAACGCACTGACCTTTCTTGCTTCGTTTAGTGATGGGCGTGAGATCGCCGAAACTTTTTATTCGATTGGTGGTGGCTTTATCAAAAAAGAAAATGAAGAGGTTGAGTTAAGGTCAGGTATCGAGCTTCCTTTCCCGGTTGATACTTCTGATGATCTGCTGCACTGGTGTCGTCGTACAGGCATGGCCGTTAGTGATGTGGTGATGGAGAATGAAAACACCTGGCGGCCGGATACTGAAACCCGTGATGGCCTGTTGAAGATCTGGGAAGTAATGAAACAGTGTACTTTTCGCGGATCACATACCGGGGGTATACTGCCTGGTGGACTTAATGTAAAACGTCGTGCTGAGGCACTTAATAAAAAACTGCTTGTAACTGCTGACTACCAGGATTACGATTCGTGGGTCGCAGCGATCCGCGCAGGTGGAAATAATTTCAAATACACACTCGACTGGGTTAGTTGTTTTGCGCTTGCAGTAAATGAGGAAAATGCTTCATTCGGCAGGGTAGTAACAGCTCCCACAAATGGTGCGGCTGGTGTGATACCAGCCGTGTTGCAATATTTTACTGTCTTCTGTGATGGATACAATGAAGACAAGATCATACAGTTTATGCTGACCGCGGCTGAACTCGGAAGTATATTCAAAAAAGGTGCAACCATTT
>JBEVNF010000216.1:0-5076 GCA_040508255.1 Flavitalea sp. | reverse complement strand
AAATGGTTTATTGGTGGTGGTCTAACTGCTGTCAATGCGTTTAATGAAAATTCTCGTTATCGTGGCATTGGACTCGCTTTGTTTCCGACTGGCGGGGCAGAATACAAATTTCCTAGAATACCATTAGCTGTATCAGCTGATCTACGCCCGACATTTTCCATAGCAGGTAAATTTCGTGATCATCCAGGAATCAATGAATTTTATCCAGGTAATGTTGGTATAGCTGCACGATACACTTTCAGATAATTTCTGTTCAAGCTTTTCATATTAGATCCCGCCAATGTGCGGGATTTTTTATTTTTGTACCTACTTCAAATTTTTGGTTTTGATTATCATTGATAATGTTTCTGTAGTTCTGGGCGGTCAATCTATTCTTTCTGATATTGGTTTATCTGTTCCGCCAACAGATGTGTTGTGTGTTGTTGGCGGGTCAGGTAGCGGAAAGACGAGCCTGGCAAAGGTTCTGACTGGAAGTCTTTTTCATAGTGGCAAGGTCTCTTTTAAAGGATTCAATAAAGAAATATCACTTGCCTATGTTCCGCAGGAACACCAGTTTCGTAATCTTACAAATACATCTGATTTTTATTACCAGCAACGATTTAACGCAAGCGAGTCTGATCAGTCGATGAAGGTTTGTGATTTTCTGGCTGCTGATAATCCCTGGATTGATGTTCTTCGTTTACGCGGGATTTATGATCGTCCAATTCTTCAATTATCCAACGGAGAGAATAAACGTTTACAACTTGCTCAGCGTTTGCAAGGCAATCCTGATGTACTCATTCTTGATAATCCATTTCTTGGTCTGGATGTTTCCGGCCGTCAGATTTTTGAAGATGTTTTGAAGGAACTTATAGCATCTGGTATCCAGGTTATTTTACTTGCCGCAAGTCATCGCTTGCCATCAATCGTCACGCGTGTTGTTTATCTCGATTCCGGCAAAATAGTTTTTGATGGTACGCCACAAGAATTTGATGAATATGATCAGCAACATTTAAAAGTAGTTGAAAGCTTCGACAGAAGTTTGTTGAGTTCTCTTTCTTCAGTTGGTCTGCCGTCGTTCGAATTTGCAATTGCCATGCGCGATGTGCATATACAGTATGATTCGAAGGTTGTGCTCGATGGCATCAATTGGGAAGTTCTGCGTGGTGAACGTTGGAGTTTGTCTGGTCCGAATGGTGCTGGCAAATCCTCCTTACTTAGTTTGGTTACCGGTGATAATCCGCAGGCTTATGCAAATGATATTGTATTATTTGATCGGAAGCGTGGATCAGGTGAAAGTATCTGGGACATCAAAAAGAATATTGGTTTTGTTTCACCGGAGCTTCATTTGTATTTTGATCAGGGTTCAACTTGTTATGAAGTGATTGCTTCAGGGTTATTTGATACTATCGGATTATTTCGGGTACTATCTGATCCGCAAAAAGATCTTGTTGATAAGTGGATGGATATACTTCATCTTCGTTCATGCCGCAACAAACCTTTGCGTTTAATGTCGCGTGGTGAACAGCGTTTGTCTTTACTCGGTCGCGCTTTGATCAAGATGCCTGCGATGCTTGTACTTGATGAACCTTGCCAGGGTTTGGATGAACATCAGACTGGTTCGTTTGCTTCTTTGATTGATGTTATTTGTGCTGAGTTTGGTACAACCCTGATTTATATCTCTCATTTTGTTCAGGAGATTCCTTCCTGTGTTACAAAGTTTATCCGGCTTGAGAATGGCCGTCAGGTCTGAGTTTCGTATTTTCATTCTCTACTTCAAACTTGATCATATGAATTCAAAACTTCGTGTTGGTTTGGTTGGTTATGGAAAGGCCGCTCATATGCACGCCCAGGCGCTTCTTAATATTCCGGAGTGTACACTAGTTGGTGTACAGGGACGATCACTGGAAAAAGCAGCTGCTTTTGGAAACGTTTATTCTATTAGCGGGTTTGATGATCTCGCTCAAATGATCCGCTCTTTAAGTTTGGATATTATTGTTATCTGCACTCCTCATCCATATCATCGTGGTTCTGCCGAAGTAGGATTTGCTCATGGTGTTCATGTTTTGATTGAGAAGCCGATTGCTGCATCACTTGAAGATGCAGATGCGATCATTGCTGCGTCAAAGGTTGCAGGTCGTAAACTTGGTATCGTTAGTCAACGTCGTTTCCTGCCACCATCGCTCAGGGTTCGAGAAGCTATTGATGCAGGTAAGATTGGTACTCCGGTTCTTGGTACCGTATTTATGTTGGGATGGCGGGATCAGGTATATTATGAATCTGATCCATGGCGCGGTAAGTGGTCCACTGAAGGTGGTGGTGTTCTTATTAATCAGGCGCCCCATCAATTGGATATGTTGCAGTGGTACATGAATAGTGAAATTGAAGAAGTGTATGGTGTCTGGAGAAATTTCAATCATCCCTATATCGAGGTTGAAGATTCTGCTGTTGCTATCATCCGGTTTAAATCCGGTGGTATCGGTAATCTTGTGTTGAGTAATTCACAGAAGCCGGGCTTGTACGGGAAAGTTCATGTTCATGGTTCGAATGGGGCATCGGTTGGTGTCGAAACTGATTCAGGTTCCATGTTCATAGTCGGACAAACTTCAATCAAAGTTCCGCCACGTAATGATATCTGGACCGTTCCTGGTGAAGAAAATCTTTTAACGGTTTGGGAGGCAGAGGATCGAAAACATTTTGTCACGATAGATCCGGTTGAATATTATATGCGTCTCCAGGATCGTGATTTTGTACTCGCCGTTGCTGAAGACCGTGAGCCTTTGGTAACTGGTGAGGAGGGCCGTAAGACTGTTGAAATTTTTACTGCTATTTATCGTTCGCAGGAGTCAGGCTTACCGGTTAAGTTTCCGATCTCCTGATTCCATTACATGTTAGTTATATTTAATGTGTTTCATCGTCCCATGTAGACCATTAGGATCTGAACATCGCTTGGGTTTACTCCGCTGATCCGGCTCGCCTGTCCGAGCGTTGTTGGTTTTATCTTTTTGAACTTCTGGAGTGCTTCGTTTGACAAAGATGTTATCCGATCATAGTTGAAGTTCTCTGGTATTGCGAGCGCTTCGAGTTGTCCCATTTTCTGAACCAGCTCTTTTTCCTTTTCGATATACACTTCATATTTGGCCTGTATTTCTGCCTGTTCAATTGTTTCCTTGTCGAACCCTTCTAATGCTGCGGCCAATGAAGGAAGTCCTTCGATCATCGCCGGAAGGTTAATTGATGGGCGCAGCAAAACCTGTAATGCTTTTTGTTTTTGGGTTAACGCGGTTGTTCCCATTTTCTCGAGGAATACTTTTGATTCTTCTACATCCAGTGAAAATTCTTTCAACACTTTTCTGATCTTTTCCGCTCCGATTTTTTTGATCAGCACTTTGTCCATTCTTTCCTGCGATGCTAATCCAATCCTGTAACTTTTCTCTGTGAGTCGAAGATCTGCGTTATCCTGTCTGAGCAAGGTTCTGAATTCTGCGCGTGATGTAAACATCCGGTAAGGTTCTTCAGTTCCTTTGTTGATCAGGTCATCTACAAGTACTCCGATATATGCTTCTGATCTTTTCAGAATAAATGGTTCCAGTTCATGTGTTGATTGGTGCGCGTTGATTCCGGCCATGAGTCCCTGGCAGGCTGCTTCTTCATAGCCCGTTGTTCCGTTTATCTGTCCTGCGAAAAATAAGTTTTTGATCAGCTTTGTTTCCAGCGTGTGTGTAAGCTGGGTTGGTGGAAAGTAGTCATATTCTATCGCGTATCCTGGACGGAACATTCTGACCTTTTCAAAGCCCGGCACGTTACGAAGCGCTTCGTATTGAACTTCTTCCGGTAATGATGTTGAGAATCCATTTACGTAAATCTCTACAGTGTTCCATCCTTCCGGTTCCACGAAAAGCTGGTGGCGATCTCTCTCAGCGAATCTGTTGATCTTGTCTTCGATGCTTGGACAGTATCTTGGACCAACGCCCTCGATTCTTCCAGTGTACATTGGGCTACGATCAAATCCTGTTTTGAGTAGATCGTGAACCTTTGTGTTTGTGTAGGTGATCCAGCATGAACGCTGTTCGGTTGGTTTTTTTACATCGAGGTATGAGAAGCCGCTTATTTCTTCATCACCTTTTTGTTCTTCCATTTTAGAATAGTCCAGGCTTCTCCCGTCTATTCTTGGTGGAGTTCCAGTTTTCAATCTGTCGGCTTCGAATCCTAGACTAACAAGTTGCTCCGTGATTCCTGTTGCCGCTTTCTCTGCTACTCTACCGCCACCGAATTTTTGATCTCCGATATGGATTACGCCGTTAAGGAATGTCCCGCTGGTGATGACAACTGCTTTTGATCTGATTTCGTGTCCCATGCCAGTGACGATCCCACAAGCTCTTCCGTCTTTTACAATGATTGATCTCGCCATGTCCTGGTAAAAGTCAACATTCGGTGTTTCCTCCAGCATCTCCCGCCACTTTGTTGCGAACAACATTCTGTCGTTCTGAGATCTTGGGCTCCACATCGCTGGTCCTTTTGATCTGTTCAGCATTCGGAATTGGATCATACTTGCATCTGATACAATTCCTGAATATCCCCCTAGTGCGTCGATTTCTCTTACGATCTGCCCTTTGGCAATCCCACCCATTGCCGGATTGCAGCTCATCTGTGCAATGGTCTGCATATTCATGGTTACCAGCAAAACCTTTGAACCAAGATTTGCTGCTGAAGCTGCCGCCTCACATCCGGCGTGGCCGGCACCTATTACTATTACATCGTATTCTGGAAACATATTGCAAAATTACAGTTTGGCGTTGGATTGTTTGGGTTCCACGTGGAACGTTTGAAATTGTTTATTTCGTGTGGTGTTTTTCTGCTTGTCTTTCACTCGCAACGTTTGCGAAAGCTAGTCGCTCCATCGTTGTCATTCAGCGATTAGCGTGCTTGGTCGTTTTCTTAGCGGCTCGCAAATTGATTTTTACGTTTATTCTTTTCCTTTCGCTTCTCCAAACTAATTGCCCTAAGTGTCTGGGACTTTCCTCTATTTGGTGATGGTTGGGGTATGTTTTTGCGGGTTCCTTAGTATATCCATGGTGAAGTACAATGTCTAGATGT
>JBEVNF010000135.1:0-7188 GCA_040508255.1 Flavitalea sp. | reverse complement strand
GCGGCATGTTTGGCGAAGATTGGATTTAAACCTGTTTTCGATCCGCAGAAAACGGCAACTGATTCGATATTCATATTGCCAAAATAAGAACTTCTCTGCGCAAATTCTAGTGTAGGGCATTAAGAAACCGTTACAGACGCCAAACAAGCAACCAAAAACCTGTGCGCCAAACCCCTCTAACTTCTTAACTTGCCGTATTGTACCTAAATTTTGAGTATGTCAGCCAGTCTCCTTTTTTCGTTTGTGATCGGGTATTTTATCATTTTGCTGGTAGTAGCTTATTTCACTTCGAGAAATTCCAATAACGATTCATTCTTCAACGGTAACAAAAACTCAAACTGGATGCTGGTGGCATTCGGGATGATTGGTACCTCACTGTCAGGGGTAACCTTTGTTTCGGTTCCGGGAACTGTTGGTGGTGCAGGCTTCGCATATTTCCAGGTGGTGATTGGATATGTGATCGGCTATATCCTCATAGCTTACATACTCTTGCCACTTTACTACAAGCTCAATCTTACATCCATATATAACTACCTGCAGCACCGGTTTGGAATGGTTTCGTATAAAACGGGCGCCTTGTTTTTTATCATCTCACGCACACTTGGAGCTACAGCAAGATTATATCTCGTGATCAATGTGCTGCAGATCTTCATTCTTGATCAGCTGGGCGTGCCTTTCGCGGCTACAACCTTTGTGATTTTGCTGATGATACTGCTTTACACATTTGAAGGTGGCGTAAAAACGATTGTATTCACTGATACCCTGCAAACCTCTTTTATGCTGCTGGGGCTGATCGTTGCAATCGGCTACATCATGCAATCAATGGGCGGTTCGCTGGGATCAGTAATGGGAGAGCTGAACGAAAAGGGGCTTTCACGGGTGTTCAACTTTGATTTGAACAGTCCATCGTTCTTTATCAAACATATACTTGGGGGAGCTTTTATTACCGTTGCCATGACGGGGCTTGACCAGGAGATGATGCAGAAAAATATCAGTGTCAAAAACCTGAAGGATTCACAGAAGAACATGATGAGTTTTACAGCGATCATGGCGATCGTGATCTTTCTGTTCCTGTTGCTTGGCGGACTCCTCTTCCTGTTTGCTGAACAACAGAATATCAAGGTGGCAGCAGATGACCTGTTTCCGACCATCGCTTTGAGTTACCTGCCTACCTGGGTTTCAATAATCTTTATAATCGGTCTCATATCGGCTTTGTTCCCCAGTGCTGATGGTGCGCTTACCGCCCTCACATCATCCTATTGCATAGATATGCTGGGATTGAAACGCAATCCGACCTGGGATGAAAAGAAGAAAAAGCGGGTGCGCCTTACGGTCCATTTTACTTTCGCGTTTGTGTTTTTTCTGCTGGTACTTGGGTTCAAGGCGATGGATAACAAATCGATCATTGATGTTATCCTGAAGGTGGCAGGGTTCACTTACGGACCGCTTCTTGGTCTGTTTGCTTTTGGAATACTCACAAAACGGGTGATCAACGACAAATATTCGCTTGTGATCTGTCTGGCAGCACCGCTTCTTATCCTTGGGATTGACTTCATAAACAATGTTGACTGGTATGTTAGACAGCTGAATCTTTCAGGGGAATGGCTGACCACGATGAAAGGCTTTTCAACTTCCTTTTTTGGCTCATTTAAGATTGGTTATGAATTACTTATATACAACGGCATCCTCACTTACGTGGGTCTGTTAATCATTTCAAAAAAACCGGTACAGGGGTAAACTAATCGATCATATTCTTCGTTTTATGTATGCGTCCCGCGACATTCGTGCGACAGATACAGTGAAGGTGAAGGATCATTGTTGAAGAACGGCGAATGGCGCGGGGCTTTTGTATATTTGCGAAAAAGCGGCCTTGGACATAATCAACCCACTTGCACAGGTTTACGCAGAAAAATATTCTGATCCGGAAGATCCGGTCCTCAAAGAAATAGCAGAAGAAACAACCAGTACACATGAACAGCATCACATGCTGAGCGGTCATGTTCAAGGGAAATTTCTTGAAATGATGAGCCGGATGCTACAACCGGAGCGGATCCTGGAGATCGGCACTTTTACCGGCTACAGTGCGATCTGCCTTGCCAAAGGTCTCACCGAAAACGGTAAACTTCATACCATCGAACTCCGCGAAGCAGATGCAGCAGTTTCTTCAGCAAATTTTAAGAAGGCAAATCTCGACGATCGGATAATTTTGCACGTTGGTAATGCGTTAACTATCATTCCATCGCTTGAAGAAGCGTGGGACCTGGTATTTATCGACGCCGATAAACCGAATTACACCGAATACTATAACCTGGTGCTGCCGGCACTAAAACCGGGCGGTATTATTCTCGCGGATAATGTGTTGTTTCATGGGCAGGTACTCGAAACCCCGGTAAAGGGTAAAAATGCAAAGGCCATTCAGGCTTTTAACGAGTATCTTGACCAGGATACAAGGGTTGAAAAAGTGTTGCTGACCATCCGCGATGGATTATTGCTGATCCGTAAAAAAGACTGATACAAATGTTATTGAGAAGAATATTTCTGCTGATCGCTTGCTTCGTTTCTGTGTTTGTTCATGCGCAGGAACAAAACCAGGTCGTGCTCGACTACATCAACGATTACAAAGAACTTGCGATCGAAGAAGAGAAACGTACGGGTGTGCCGGCAGCTATCAAACTTGCACAGGGTATTCATGAAACACAGGCTGGTAAGAGTGACCTCTGTTTAAAATCAAACAATCATTTCGGTATCAAATGTAAATCAAGCTGGACCGGTGAAAAGGTTTATCATGATGATGATGCAAGAGGCGAGTGCTTCCGCAGTTATCCGACTTCACTTGATTCTTACCGGGATCATTCAGACTTTTTAAAGGGTAGCCCGCGTTATGCATTTCTTTTCGAAATGGAACCCACGGATTACAAAGGCTGGGCTTTTGGTTTAAAGAAAGCTGGTTATGCAACCAATATCAAATACTCCAACATTCTTATCAAACTGATAGAAGATTACAATCTGCAGGAATACACACTGATCGCAATGGGTAAGGTAGAACCTTTGAAAGAAACACTTGCCTCAAATACACCAAATAAAGCAGCAGAGAACAGTGTGGAAGTGGTAGTTGCAGAAGAAGCGGCAATCACAAAACCATCATATCCCAACGGACAATTCCTTATCAATAATACACGTGTAGTGTTTGTGACAGAAGGAACTGCGCTGTTGATCGTAGCACAAAAATATGATGTGCCATTGGCGCGATTACTCGAGTTCAACGATATTAAATCTGATGTGGCGGGAAAAGATCAGCTGATATATCTCCAACGTAAAAGAAAAACCGGTGCGAATGAATTTCATATCGTAACACGTGGTGAAACTTTGTATGATATATGCCAGGCTGAAGGCCTGAGACTTGAAAGTCTCGCAGAATACAATCATCTTAAGATCTACGATGAGCCCTCACCGGGCGAAAAGCTTTACCTGCGTCATGTTGCGCCTTCCAAGCCAAGGGTGAATGATAATGCTGGTAATTGAGATCGTATAATTTAAAAGTAAGAGAATGTCGCTGATACAGGTACACGATAAAAGTTTTGAACCTTATTTGTCTGAAGAAGAACTGGCCGATGCTATCAAAAAAATAGCAGGTGAGCTTAACCGTGATTATGCAGGTAAGAAGCCATTGTTTATCGCTATCCTGAATGGATCGTTTATGTTTGCCTCTGATCTTTTCAAGGAACTGAAGATCGATGGAGAGATTTGTTTTATCAAACTTGCATCTTACAAGGGAACAAAATCAACCGGCCAGGTGATCACTGCGATTGGTCTTGATGTTGATCTTTTTGGTAGAGATGTTGTGATCGTTGAAGACATTGTTGATACTGGTAAAACATTGAATGAATTTTTACCGCAACTCCATCATCAGCATCCATCATCGATGAAGATCGTCGCGTTACTGCATAAACCATCAGCAACAAAATTTCCGCTGACAATAGATTACCTTGGTTTCAGTATCCCGGACAAATTTGTAGTAGGGTATGGGCTTGACTATGATGGACTGGGAAGAAATATACCGGCGATCTATAAGCTCCGCGAATAATTCCGGGGCCAGCCTTTAAAACCAACACTGTTTATATATCCCATTGAAAACCCTTGCCATTATATGGTTATCTCTTTTTGTTTACATGCCGCTTTCCGCGCAGTTCTATCTTCGTGGAGAGATCAGGGATGAAGCAAATGCTGCATTATCCAATGCGAAGATCATGGTGGCTTCAACGGGTTATGTTTATTATTCGGGCAGTGGAGGCTCATTTGGTATTATGTTGCCAAAGGCGGCAGATTCGCTGATTGTTACTATGACGGGATATCAGCCCCTCAGTATCAAAGCGGAGTCATCAAAATTCCAGACACTTGTTCTTAAATCACTGAGACTCGCAGTTACCAATCACAGCAATCAGCTTTCTTCCCTTACAAAAAATCTGGCCCCTTCTGATCGCGGTAACTGGACTTTGAAAGGTGAGACCTATACCAATCTTGTGGAGAACGAACCGGTAATTGCACGCAAGTATCCTGAAACAGGGTTCGCCATCCACACTGATCGTGCTTCCTACAGTAATATCCGTCGCTTCCTGAATATGAATACATTGGTTCCGCCAGATGCGGTTCGGACCGAAGAAATGCTGAATTATTTCAATTTTGGTTATGTTGAACCTGCAAAGGATAGTGTGTTTGCATTCAGATCCTATCTTTCTGAATGTCCATGGAACCGTGACAATGATCTGCTGATGCTGCAGGTTTGCGCACGAAAGATCGATCCTGAAAAAATTCCTGCAAGTAATCTTGTCTTCCTCGTTGATATATCCGGTTCAATGGATATGCCTAACCGTTTACCATTATTGAAGTCTGCTTTCAAACTACTCGTTGATAATCTTCGTGCGCAGGATACTGTTTCAATTGTGGTTTATGGCAGTGCAACCGGCGTATGGCTTAAGCCAACATCAGGCATTGAGAAAGATAAGATCCGGAAGGCTATCGAGGATCTTTATCCCGGTGGCGCAACACCCGGTGAATCCGGCATCCTGGCTGCATACCGACTTGCTAAGAGCCAGTTTATCAAAGATGGTAACAACCGTGTGATACTTGCAACAGATGGTGATTTCAACATAGGTAACTCATCAGAAGAGGAACTTGAAAAAATGATCAGCAAACACCAGGAATCCGGTATTTATCTTAGCTGTCTTGGCGTTGGAATGGGTAACTATAAAGATTCAAAACTCGAGGTGCTTGCGAAAAAAGGCAATGGCAATTTCGCTTATCTCGATAATGAAAAGGAAGCGGAGAAAGTTTTAGTGAAAGAATTTACACAAACAATGTTTTCAGTGGCTGATGATGCATTTCTGAATATAAAATTCAATCCTGATCTTGTTCGTGATTACAGGTTGATAGGATTTGACAACAAAGTGAAAGCACTTGCTGATTCAACAAGTAAACTTGAAGGAGGTGAGATAGGCTCGGGTCATTCGATGGTAGCGATGTTTGAGATAACTCCTGCCGGCATGATGCAGGAAAGAAGTACACAACGTGGTGATCTTGCAAAGGTGACACTGGGTTATAGAAATCCGCGTGATTCTTTGCCGCATGCAACTTCATACACAGCAAAGTATAACTTTTATGAATTTGCTGAATTGCCCGCCTGTTTCAGGTTTGCGGCATCAGTGTCGATGTTTGGTGCAATGCTGAAAAATTCAAAATACTACCGGCAGGTTGGTTGGAACGATGTGATCATTATCGCCAACAATGCACATAACCCAAACGATGCAGTACAGAAAGAATTTGTAGGCATGGTTGAGAAAGCAAAAAAGATTTACAGTAAGTATAAGAAAAGAAAGGACTGAAAAAAAGAATCCCGTTCGCATCGGAACAGGATTCTTTACATCATTAACTGAACATCTCTCTGACCCTGTCAAAGAAACTCTTCTCAGATTTATCAGGAGATGGTTTGAAATTATCTGAAGCATTCATCTTATCCAGCATTGATTTTTCTTCACCTGAAACCTGTTGTGGGGTCCAGATATTTACATAGATAAGCTGATCACCTTTTTCGTATGAATTGATCGCAGGAAAACCTTTGCCTTTTAAACGGAAAACTTTACCGCTCTGTGTGCCTGGCGGGATCTTGATTTTTGCACGACCATCGATTGTTGGAACCTCGATGCTGGTACCAAATACCGCGTCAGGGAAAGTGATATACAATTCAAAGGCAACATTCAATCCGTCACGATGAAGTTCCTTATGCTGTTCTTCTTCGATCAACACGATCAGATCGCCCGGAGGACCTCCACGTTCACCGGCATTACCACGGCCGGAAACGCTGAGCTGCATTCCTTCCTGAACACCTGCGGGGATATCAATTGATACTGTTTCCTCACCATATACACGTCCCTCGCCTTTACAAGCCGGACATTTCGAAGTGATGGTACTGCCTTCTCCATTACAGGTCGGGCAGGTGGTCACAGTTTGCATTTGTCCCAGGAATGTATTGGTTACACGACGAACCTGCCCGCTTCCGCCGCAGGTGCCGCATGACTGAACCGCATTTTTATCTTTTGCGCCGGATCCGCCGCAGGTATTACAGCCAACGTGTTTTTTAACCTTGATCTGTTTATTTACACCTTTAAGGATCTCCTCGTAATTCAGTTTGAGTTTGATGCGAAGGTTGCTGCCGCGGGTTCCACGTGTGCGCTGACCGCCACGTCCTCCGCGTCCACCACCACCTCCTCCAAAGAAGTTTCCAAAGATGTCATCTCCGAAAATATCCCCGAACTGGCTGAAGATGTCATCCATTCCACCCCCGCCACCGCGTGAAGCGCCGCTAACGCCGGCATGACCGAAACGGTCATACTGCGCGCGTTTATCGCTGTCACTTAATATTTCATAGGCTTCTGCTGCCTCTTTGAACTTATCTTCTGCGGCCTTATCGCCTGGATTACGATCCGGGTGATATTGCATCGCCACCTTACGGTAAGCCTTCTTGATCTCATCCGCCGCGGCGGATTTGGTTACACCCAGGATTTCGTAATAATCTCTCTTGGTTGACATTTATTGATTTTGATTTCGGGAGCGCGTTTATTTACCAACCACCACTTTCGCAAAGCGAATGATCTTTTCGCCAAGATAGTAGCCCTTTTCCATTTCATCTACAAC
>JBEVNF010000121.1:0-3512 GCA_040508255.1 Flavitalea sp. | reverse complement strand
ACCTGTGTGGATGCACCTGTAGCAACGAGTTCTCCCGTTAATGTAACAAGTCGATATCTGAACTGAAGTTTGGCAGCCTCTGTTGGTATATACTCAGTCTGCACTTCTACTGATTCACCATAGCGGAGCGGACGTTTGTAATCACAATCAATATGCACAACAGGTACAACGACACCCCTGTTGAAAAAGTCTAGATAACTCAGGCCATATTTCTGTCCGAATGATTCTCTTCCATCTTCAAAGTATCGCACATAATGACCGTGCCACACCACGCCAAGCGGATCAGCCTCGTTAAATCTTACCCTTATAATACGCTTATCTATCAGAGTTTTTGCCATCAGTATTTTTCCAGGATTTGGTTCAGCATCCTGTCAGAAACAGAATGTTGAATTATGCTGCGATGCTTCCTGAAGCCGGTCGCGCATTGTTTCGTGTAACATTGTTACCGGAAGAATATTTCTTCTTCCACTCTTTGAACTTCGACTTTTCAATTGATTCTATCAATGTTCTGATTGAAGACGCCCAATAGTTGCGCCAGCTGAAGCCGCCTGCAACTTTTGATTCAATTCTTTCAGTCATCAATAGTTTTTTTGATTTGATATCGATCAGTGCAACCCAGATGGATGCTGATTTTCTTGTTTTACTCATTCCTTCCATTACAAAAAGGATTCCTGTGCCGGATGCTTTTCCGTAATTGAAACTCTTAACGATGGAAGCGATATCCGCTTCTTTCAACCGTTCAAAGTCTGAAGCAGAAGTTGATTTGATATCGGCAGCGTTCACCTTCGCATTCCTGGCGGCTACCGGACCAAGATCATGATCAATTTCAGACCTGTGAAATGCCTTCGCGAGGTCATACCTTTTAGGTTCATTTATTATCAGATCATTGATTCCACCAAATTGTTTATCACGAACATCTATTTCATTTACACCCGCATCATCTATCACTCTCGCTTTTGTAAAATCAATACCGAGATAAAAAAGTTTTGATTCACTGTTAAATACCTCACTGAGTGTTTGAGAAGTTCCTGCCATTGTGATCGACACGAAAGTTAAAAGCAGAAAAGAACGCATTGCATGTTTCATACTTTAAGCATTATGATTGGTTTGTAATAAAGATCTTGAGCTCGCAACCCGCCAGCAGCTTCCCTTCACAACTAATCTTGCCTGAAACCAAAGTAACATTAAAAACCTGGTTCAACACCTTGATTTCTGTATGAATTGTATCACCCATTGCTGGCAGCGCATGGATCTCAAGGTTTTGAATAGCACCGATGTAACCAATTGCCACCGGCCGATTCTCCTGCACTGCAATATATCCTGCACGTGCAGCAGCAGATTGGGCTATGTTTTCAACCAGGGCCGGCTCCTGCAGAAGTGAATCCTTCAGGAACAGGTTATCTTCCTTAACAACGAAACTCGTCCTTGTATCATCACCTTCACAATAAAGCAGGTGATCGATCATGATAAAAGGTTCACGTTGAGGTATTAGTGTTTTGATATCTTCAACAAGCATCTTAATAATTTATTGGGAGGCAAAATCTATTGCCAGAAATTATAGAAATTATACCATTGCTCGGGATAGGCTTTCACTTTTTGCTCCATCTCTGAAACAAACTCCTTCAACAGTTTTGCACTTAATTCATCTTTTTTCAAACCAGGTTCATTGCGATCGCTGGTTGCGAAAAAATGATAATGAAGGTTCGTTTCTTTCATTGCAAATACAAAACTCACAGGCACTTTAAAGGTTGCTGCAAGCATAAACGGGCCTATCGGAAACTTTGCAGGCTGATCAAGGAACTGAATTTCCCTGAATTTGTTGCCATCCACAAAACGATCAGCATGCATACAAACAAGTTCTTTTCTTGACAACGCTTCGCTGATCTCATAAATATGAGATATATCGTTCCGGATCACGATCACATTCACGATACGCTCACCGGTAACGCCTGTAAGATATTCCTTTATCTGCTGATGCTCGCCATCAAACATCACAATGTTGATCTTTGTACCGAGGCGTTTCAGGAGATGGCCGGCGATCTCCCAGTTCCCCACATGCGCGCGTAACAGCAGTCCACCGTTACCGGCAGATACCATATCATGGAGATGCTGTTCGCCATCAAAATCATATGTAAATTTAGCGGGCATGCCCGACATCACCACTCCCTTGTCGATCAGGCTCTGACCAAACATGTAATAGTTGCGGTATAACTTAACCAGCGAACCAATCCAGGAATATTTCAATCTGCGACGGAATAACCTGTAATTCTGTTTCGACGACTTAAAAGCGAAAAGGAAATAATAAAATGCTACGAACCGGAGCAGAACATAAGCGGGAAAAACCCCGAAAGCTCTCAATACCCCAACAAAGATGCGGTAACCAGTTTTGCTACCACTTGATTTACCTTGCCAGGACGGCATCAGACCGTTTCTTTTGATCCAACCTTTGAGATCACATAGTCGTAAAAGCTGGCGAAAGTGGTAATGCTTTGAAAGTCTTCTGGTTTTACCTTAAATGAAAAATTACTTTCAATAACTACCACGAGGTCAATATAATCGAGACTATCCAGCTCCAGGGTATCCTTGAGGCTGGCCTCAGGCGTGATCTTTTCCGCGGAGACTTCAAACTCATCCACGAGAAACTCATTAACTTTCTCAATAATCTCTGCGTTGGTCATACAATTTTTATTTATATCAGTTTTCTGACGATCAGTGACGAGTTCGTACCCCCAAACCCGAATGAGTTCGACAAAAATACTCCAAAATCCAGATTTAATGTTTTTTCAATAATATTCAGTTTCGCTGAATCTTCATCCGGATTTTCAAAGTTTATATTGGGCGCCATGAAACCATTTTGCATCATGAGCATCGAATATACAATTTCACTTGCTCCGGCCATCCAACATTCGTGACCGGTCATTGATTTGGTTGAACTGACAGGTATCGTGTTTTCACCAAAAACCTGCGCAATTGCCCTGGCCTCACTTGCGTCACCTGCCGGCGTTGAGGTAGCATGTGCATTTATATAGCCTACCTCATTTGCCTGGATGCCCGCATCTCTCAGCGCCATTGACAGCGCCCTCACGGGACCATCAACGGTTGGGTTAGATATATGTCCGCCATTCGACGAAAATCCATATCCGATCACTTCTCCAAGTATCGGCGCTCCTCTTTTTTGGGCCGATTCAAGGCTCTCGAGGATGATTGTTGCAGCACCACCACTTGGTATCAATCCATCCCTGTCACGGTCGAAAGGACGTGATGCAAGGGTGGGTTGTGTTTCCCGGACAGAAAACGCAGATAATGCGTCAAAATTACCCATCGCATTAAGATTAATTTCCTGCGCACCACCACAGATCACCACTTCCTGTAAACCACTTTTTATAAAATGATAACCAAGACCGGTAGCATGTGAACCACTCGCACAGGCAGCACTAACCGTAAAATTCACGCCCCGCAATTTGAAAATTGTTGCGAGGTTCATCGTTACGGTCGAGTTCATAGTCTGAAAC
>JBEVNF010000114.1:0-7961 GCA_040508255.1 Flavitalea sp. | reverse complement strand
TATCACCCAGCACGTTCAGGCCTGCTTCAACAGATTGCTGGATGAACTCAGTTTTTCTCCTGTTGTTTCCGGCAAGTACAACAACATTCCCTTTTTTCTCAGCAAGCATTTTATTAAAGAAGTCGTTCCCGGTATAGACAACTTCTTTCCAGGTCGCAGGATCTTCGCTACGTTCCCTGTAAGAATTGATCAATGCAAGATGTGCATCCAGTTCTGCTCCACCGGGCGCATATACGTGAACGGTAGTATCGATGCCAGGATACATTTTCTTCTGCACAAGAGCAGCATGAAAGTGCCCGGGATCCAGCGTAAGTAACTTTACATCAGCTTTGGCTTTTGATGTCTCTTTCACTTCGTTATTTTCTTTTGGTTGATCATTGCCATCACAGGCAGCAAGCATCATTGATACTGCAAGCACCCCGGTATATCTCAAAGCCCGATCCTTAACATTCAAAAATTTCATCAGCTGATTATTTGAGTAAATATATTATACAATAAGATATGGCGCTCTCTGTGGTCTTGATAAGTATTTATTAGCTTCTTTATCACCGATGAACTCTTCTTTCATAGGATCCCACTGAAGTTTTCTGCCAAGCTTCATTGCAGTATGATTGATCAGGCAAACAGAACAGGCACGATGTCCCACCTCAATCGGTGTGATAGGTTGTTCCCTGCTGATCACGCAATCAAGCCAGTTTGCATGATGATCCTTGCTGTCGTAAAGATGAATTTCGTCAGGACCGATCTCCGACGTAAGAATTTTCGGGTCACTTGCCTCCAGCGCTTTTGAGGTTGTTTGTGATACAGGATCACTGGCAGTAGCCGCATAGTTACCACGTGTTACAAAGATCCATCCTTCCGAACCTTCGAACTTAACGCCATTTGGAAAATCATTGCTCGCAATCACTTTCACACCGTCTGCATAGGTAAATTCATTTTTATATGGGCCATGCACGTTCCAAAGAAATTTCTTATCCGGATACTGAGCCTTCGCGATGATTTCTGAAGGTCCTGTGAATTCATATCCGAGTGCCCAGTTTACAATATCAAAATGGTGCACACCCCAACCAGTTATCATACCTGCACCAAACTGCTCGCAACGAAGCCAGCCAGGGCGATCATAGCTTCCGTTCTGAGGATGCACCCGCTTTTCAGTGTACCAGATCTCTGGTGTTGAACCGAGCCATTTATCGTAATTGAGATTTGACGGAACCGTCATCTTTGTTTCAACCGTACATTCTTTGGGATCATCTATCGGGAGACCAACATAAACAGTATGCACCTTGCCGATACGACCATTTCTTACCAGTTCACAAGCGCGTTTGAACTGGGGCATTGAACGTTGCTGACTGCCGATCTGAAATATCCGTCCATGTTTATGAACTTCATTACTCAACAATCTTCCCTCTGAAACCGTGAGAGAAGCGGGCTTTTGCATATATACATCCTTTCCCGCCCGCACAGCTGCAAGAGCAGGGATCACATGCCAGTGATCGGGCGTGCTGATAACTACTGCATCAATGTCTTTTGAAGCGACTATATCTTCATAGTGCTCAAATGTTTTTGTTCCGTTGTAGGAAGAACCATTCTTTTTGGTATAAAATCCATCAACAAGTTCCTTGCCTTTTTTCAACCTGTTTGAATCAAGATCACAGACCGCTATTACCTGCGATTTGTCATAACGCAATACACCAGGAAGATCATGTCCTGTCGAGATCCTTCCTATCCCGATGGCGCCAATATTTATCCGGTTACTGGGAGCAAGTTTTCCAAACACACTTGCAGGAACTATTTCAGGGAAGGATGAAAACATTAATGTACCTGCAACTGTTTTGACTGAGTTTGTCAGAAATCTGCGTCTTGAATTTGTTTTAGCGGCATTCTTCATATGACTGGCAATGTTGGTTTTGAATAAGCACAGTTAGTATGGTAAGGGGTCATCAGGACTTTTTGCCCTGCCAAGTCTGAAATCAGGTTTGCGGTTGCCGGCAACTACCCATTGTAGTCCACCGAGTATATGTTTTAAAAAAACAGGATCGCTATACATTGCTCCTTCATGCCCGAGCGCGGTGTAGAACTGTTTGCCGCCATCCCATTCATGATACCAGGCAGATGGATAGGAATTACCGAACCACAATGGTTTTTCAGGATCATCAACTGTTGTTAAATCATGAGCAAGTACTACATGAAGATCGGGGTTGATGGTTGTTACATAATAACATTCGTCATTGTTCTTCCACTGTTTTGGCAGATGCGTGGTTGATGGATGCGTTTTATCAATTACCAGTTCCGCAAACACCTGTTGCTTTGCATGACGCACAAATGTTCCGCCGACAAGTCGTTTGAACCATTCCCATTTTCTTTCGGTGCCGGTTACAGAATGAATACCAACAAAACCACCGCCTGCCTGCACATAACGCATAAATGCAACTTTCTGCGAATCGGTATCAAATACTTCATTATTTGTACTTGTAAAGATCAGGGCATTGTATTGTTTCAGATTATCTTCATTAAACACAGAAGGATCATCTGAAACGTCAACCTTAAACCCATTTTCTTTTCCAAGTTTGCGTACAGCTTCTACTGCGAAAGGAATATTATCATGCACATATCCTTTACCATTTTTGGTATAAACAAGCACATGGACCTTATTCCAGTTTACTTTAAACGATTGGGCTGTTGAAGGGGATATGAAAAGAAAGAAAAACCAAATGATCAGCGAAAACGAAATAGTTGAGCGGGTTGCAATTGAAGCTCTTCCCGGGTTTAAAACCTGCATCCTTTTTATGGAATTTGAAAAGCTCATCCTCAATTATGCAATCGTTCAAATGCGTTTAAAAATACGGACAATAATATTGTCTGCATCAGGAAACCTTCAATAATTTCAAAAATAAATCAATGTGAATCCCTTGCGACTTCGGATCCTGATCCTCCTACAAGAAAATCGAGGTCCGCACCAAGATGCGCCTGTTGAACGTGTTTAACATACAGTCCTACATAGCCCCGATCAACAGGTGCTTCCGGCATTGCCCACGCCATTCTGCGTTTTGACAGTTCCTCTTCACTTACATGAAGATGCAGACGCCTGTTAGCAACATCTAGCTCAATGATATCACCATTCTCAACAAGCGCAAGATTACCTCCTATCGCAGCTTCAGGTGACACGTGAAGAACAACGGTGCCATAAGCTGTGCCGCTCATTCTTCCATCAGAGATGCGAACCATATCTGTAACGCCTTTGTCAAGCAATTTTTTAGGGAGTGCCATATTTCCTACTTCGGGCATACCAGGGTAACCCGCAGGACCAACATACTTCAGGACCATTACACAGGTTTCATCAATATCAAGTTCAGGTGTATCGATGCGTGCATGATAATCTTCAATATTTTCGAACACTACTGCCCTGCCCTTGTGTTGCATAAGTGAAGGTGTTGCAGCTGAAGGTTTGATCACTGCACCATCTTCTGCGAGATTACCTTTCAGTACCGCAATACCAGCCTCAGGTATTATTGGTTCCCGGAAAGGATAGATCACATCTGCGTTGTAACAGGTGAATGTTGTTTTGATATTTTCATCGTGCGATTTACCGGTTACGGTGATCGCGTTCATATGCAGATGATCTTTCAGTTCACTAATGATCACCGGCAAGCCGCCTGCGTAATAAAAATCTTCCATCAGGTATTTGCCGGATGGCATAAGATTGAGCAGCAGCGGAATTTTACTTCCTATTTTATCAAAATCCTCAAGCTCCAGTTTCACTCCGATCCTGCCGGCAATAGCAGTAAGATGTATAATAAAATTTGTAGAACCACCGATGGCTGCATTTACGCGTATGGCGTTTTCAAATGCTTCGCGTGTAAGGATTTTGGACATTTTCAGATCTTCCTTGACCATCTGAACAATACGACGTCCGGAAAGATGTGCAAGTACCTTTTTTCTTGAATCTACTGCAGGTATTGCAGCGGCACCGGAAAGAGTCATACCTAACGACTCAACCATGCAGGCCATAGTGCTTGCAGTTCCCATCGTCATGCAATGGCCGGCACTGCGCGACATGCAGCCTTCAGCAAACAGATGTTCATCAGCAGTCATCTTACCGGTCTTCACATCCTCGTCGAATTTCCATACGTGGGTACCGCTACCGATATCTTTACCCTGAAACTTTCCATTCAGCATCGGTCCACCGGGAACCACAATAGTTGGAAGATCAACACTTGCTGCACCCATCATTGTTGATGGTGTGGTTTTATCGCAACCTGTGAGAAGCACTACCCCATCGATAGGATTGCCACGGATCGATTCTTCCGCATCCATGCTCGCGAGGTTACGGAAAAGCATCGCTGTTGGTTTGAGGAGCGTTTCACCGAGAGACATGATCGGGAACTCAACAGGAAAGCCGCCAGCTTCGTAAACACCACGCTTTACTGATTCAGCAAGATCGCGGAGATGCGCATTACATGGCGTAAGTTCCGACCAGGTATTGCAGATGCCAATCACCGGGCGACCATCGAATAGATCTTCAGGAAACCCCTGGTTCTTCATCCAGCTTCTGTAAATAAAGCCCATCTTGTCTTTCTTTCCGAACCATTCACTGCTCCTGAATTTCATATAGCGGTTATTTGCTGTAAAATAATCATTTTTGAATTGCACCGATCACATCTGCATAACGTTTAAATACAACCGAAAGCTCATCCCACGATCCTGATTCTATGAGTTGTTTTGGAAAAAGGTTACTGCCCATTCCAATCCCTGCGGCACCAGCCCTGAAAAATGTTTCACAGTTTTCCAATGACACACCACCCGTGGGCAGCAATTTAATTTTATTGAGTGGTGCAAGCACTTCTTTTATATAATCAACCCCGAGCCTGGTTGCCGGGAAAAGTTTGATCATCGGCGCACCCATCGACCAGGCTTTATATATTTCGGATGGTGTATAAGCCCCGGGAAATATGGTGACACGATTATCTACACATTTCCGGATCACATCCTCATTTATAACAGGTGTCACAATGAATGACGCACCCGCGTTCAATGCAAGATCAAGATCATCCACAGAGCAAACAGTTCCGGCACCAACGTTCAGACGCCCACCGAATTTTTTTGCGAGTTTACTGATCATATCTGCCGCTCCCGGGGTATTCAAAGTGATCTCGATGGTAGTAAGACCGGAAGCTGCGTACCTTTCAGCAACCTCTTCGATCGAGTCTGCGGGAAGATTTCGTACTATACCAACAACAGGCATTGACCTGAATGCATCCCATGAAAAACTATTCATTCTTGTTGCTTGTTTTATTAAAAATAGCCAATTGCCCCCTGATAACCGCAAGATCAAGCGTTGCAGGGTCCATCATTATTGTATTTGTTTCAGGATATAAATATTCCAGTGCTGCAATGTATCTTGAATAAAGGGATGCGCCCGCTGCTATCACAATGTTTTGTTGCTGTAAACCTCTTAATTCATATCCAATAAGAAGTCCGCTGAGATACTGACCGTTTTCAATCTCATTATATTTATTGAAAAGAATATTGGTTCTCACCATAAAACTTTCATGCAGAAGATTAGCATTTTCTGATGCTTTTACACCGGCAAGAAATGCAGGCTTTGTTTCAGGATCCAGGTGGTGCAATGGATGAACACTGTTACGCAGCACAGAATGTTCAATGAGTAAATTGAAATACTCACCGGTCATAAAAGTCTTAAACTCCATGAGTTTACCGGAAGAAATCTTCATGTGTTTTGAATGCGTACCAGGCAGAACGAGCAGATATTCATTGATACCGAAAACCTTTTCATTCGCTGCGATACCCACCAGCTGGGTTTCCTCACCGCGTACAACATCATTTTCTGAGCAAACTCCTGAGATGATGTATATGGGATGATGAAATGAACCATTTTCTATCCATGCAGTCACTGATGAATTGCCATTGATCTCAAAAGGAAGTTTAGCGTACGGCAGTTCCCGTATTCCAAGAGTAGAAGATGCCATCCCGCTGAGAAAAACAGGTACGCCATGAAGATTATATCCCGCTTCGGTTTCAAGCAGACCGATCTCTTTGGAAAGCTCCTGGAGATAAAATTGTTCCCTCTCCCCTCCTCTCTGTTTCCACTGATTATGCGTTTCGGCTATTCCCAGTGAAGAAGTTACTGTTGCAATGATTTTAAGCGCAGGCAATTCAACAAGTCTGAGCCTGAGGTTAGATGTACCCCAGTCGCAACTGATGATCTTTGAATATTGTTCTGTTTTCATCGCCATGAAGATAAACTTCCCGGCTAACAATAAAAACAAAGACGCGGATTATCACACTGTCCTGTGTTAATCCGCGCCCTTGTTCTGTAAACTGTAATCTGTAAACTGTAATCTGTATTCTGTCTGTATATTTGAAACAAACCTGTAAAACGATTTATTGATTAGTGCTGAACCATCAGTTTGATAGTCTGATCAGCACCTTTATCATCAGAAATTCTAATTGCATAAGTTCCATTAGCGATCTGACCAAGCTGGAAGGTTACTGCAATTGTGTTTGCCGCAACATTTTTCTGAGCCACAATCTGTCCATTCTGATTAACCAGGACAATTCTGCTGTTTCCAGCGTTTGCAGCAAGGGTCACGTTAGCATACTCAGTAGCCGGGTTAGGATAAACCTTCACTGAAGCTGCCGCAGTTGTTGAACGGATAGATCTTACATCTGAGTAAGTTGATTTATTATCAAGATCAACCATTTTCAACCTGTAATGTGCAACTGAAGAACTGTTGATATCTGTATAGTTGTACTTAACTGCAACTGCGCTGTTTCCTGCTGCCTTAACTTTTCCAACTACTGACCAGTTTGAACCATCAATACTTTTTTCGATTGAGAAGAAAGCACTGTTAGATTCCTGTGCAGTTGTCCAGCCAAGATTTACTGAACCATTTGCCGCCACCAGGTTGAAATCACGGATGATCACCGGAAGAACCAGGTTGTTGTTCATACCTGTTGGAGTAAGACTAACCGGACCCCACAATACCGGTGCAGAACAATTATTTTTTCCTGCAGTACCACAATTCTTGTTGTTATCAGTTGTTTTGTAGCTTGAGTTTGAAGAAGCAGAATAATAGTTTGCCCAGTTGAAGTAGTAGTTGTTGGTGTTCATAACTTCTACACCAGAAGTAGCATCCTGTAACCTCAGGTTACCACCATTCATGTAAATATAAGCTTTGCTGCTTAACAGACCGTCGCCTGCAACCAGGTAACTTCTTGTAAGATCAACATTACCGCTGTTAGCAAGGAAATATGAATTTTCGTTGAAAGCAAGCTTGCTGTCCACCATTGAGATTGACTGGTTAACCAGCACGTTTGAAGTTCCGAAGAAATTGAAAGTTGATTTATCAAAAGCCATGAAACCATTTCCCGTGATCTTGCTTGATCCCAAAAAACTTGCTTTTGTTCCGTTAAATTTTACACCATTGTTCCAAAGCACCAATTCTCTGTTATTGAAAACGAAAGTTCCTCCGTTTACTACGACATTCGAAAATGTGATGTCTTTGTTAACAGTGATCACAGCACCTTCAGAAATATTGATCACACAATCAAAGCAAGGGTTGTTAATGGCAGTTGAACCGTTCCAGATCTGATTGCCAGTAATGTTATATACAGTTTGAGAATTTGCAGAGAGCACTAAGAGAGTAAGAACCAGGGTAAAGATTTTTTTCATAAAGTTAGTTTCAGATTATACAGATGTACCACAGATTACAACCGGGGTGCCATTTTACAACAAACTGAATTTCATTAACTTACGAGAGGCGTATCAAAGCTTTATTTCCCAGGATTGGAAATGAAATCCTTTTATTGGAAATCAGCTAGGGGTTAACTCCTAATTCCGGAACAGGTTTTGGTATTACTTGTAGTGGTTTACAGGGGTTTGTGGGTAATAGTCATATAATTTGATTTATATGCGGTTACACCACTAAATTTGAATACAT
>JBEVNF010000098.1:0-7344 GCA_040508255.1 Flavitalea sp. | reverse complement strand
TCACAAGTACATCTTCAAAATTCGATCCATCAACAGATGCGCTGGGATTACTAACGCTGAATGTTTCCTCACTTGCATGGATCAGCAAGGACAACACATATTTCGTTGTGAACCGTGAATCAGGTGCGCCTGTAGCGGCGGCAAACGTCCAGGTATATTATCCGAAATATGACAACACTGTAAGAAGTTATGTAGACACTAAAGGTCCTGTAAAAACAACAGATAAGAATGGACAGTTTCTGCTGGAGGCGTCCTCTAAAAATAACAGCCGGAATCTGAAACTTGAGATCACTAGCGGAAAAGATACATTGAGTGATGATGAACAGATCTATGTGTACTACACTCCCAGACGCGCACCTGTAAATAAGGAAAAAAATACAATCTACCTTTTTTCCGACAGGAGTATCTACCGACCCGGCCAGACTATCTGGTTCAAAGGGATCGTGGTAAATAATGCATCTAAAAAAGTTGCGGAAAACTTTTCAACAACCATCTCTCTGTATGATGCTAACAATCAGTTGGTAGACACGCTTAAGCTGAAGACCAATGAATATGGTTCAGTGAAAGGTCAGTTTTTATTGCCTGCCAACCTGTTGAATGGTTCATTCAGTTTAAGAGAAAAGACCACCAATGCCCATTTTTCGTTTAATGTTGAAGAATACAAACGTCCAAAATTTGAAGCTGCTATTTCACCACTCACAGGAACATACGCGGTAAACGATACAGTGAAAATTTCCGGGTCGGCAACTGCGTACACTGGTAACGGACTAAATGATGCGAAAGTGAAATACAGGGTTGTGAGACAATCGGTATATCCATTGTGGGGTTTTGGCGGAGGTTACAAAAGAACCATCTGGCCACCAAGACCGCAAAATGACATGATGATCACAAGTGGTGAAACAGTCACAAAAGCAGATGGCAGCTTTGATATCAGCTTTAAAGCAATTCCTGATGCTACGATGAACAAAAAGAATCAGCCGGTATTCACCTATAATGTTACCGCTGATATCACAGATCTTACAGGTGAAACACGATCGGTATCTCAAAGCGTATCTGTTGGATATCATTCATTGCAGTTGTCATTGGATGTGCCTGAAAGTTTGCCTGCGGATAGTCTCAAAACACAACTCAAAGCATTCTCCACAAACCTGAATGGGTTGTACCAAAGAGCAGATGTTACTGTATCAATGGAGAAGTTGAAAACGCCGGCAACCGCATTCAGAACCAAACTCTGGAGTACCCCTGATCAATTTGTGATCAATAAAGCTGAATACAGAAAATTATTTCCTTATGATGTTTACAAGGATGAGGATCAGCCTTCCACCTGGACAAAGGAAAAAACTGTCTTCAAAATCACTGACAGTACAAATCCTTCAGGTGGTGTAAAGATTCCGGAAAGTAAACCGGAAGCAGGATGGTATATGCTGACGGCAACAGCAGTTGACAAATCGGGTGATACAGTCAGAGATGTAAAATACATTCAGCTTACGGTTAATGATGTGGCGGTGTATCCTGGTATCCGTGCTACAATTAAGACAGATAAGAAGGTTGCAGAAGCCGGGGAAAAAGTAAAATACCGTGTTGAAGGAAATGTTGACGAGCTGTATCTGATACAGGATGTGTCGGCAAAGGACACGATGTTGAAAAGAAGTTTTTATTCCAAAGTCAGAAGCACACCTGAGCAGGAGATCACGCTCACCGCCGCAGAGAAAGGTGGTGTGCTGATCCAGGTTGTATTTGTAAAGCATAACAGGATCTTTACGGCAAACCAACGTATCGAGGTTCCATATGCGGACAAGGAACTTAAGATCACTTATGAAACTTTCAGAGATAAGATTGAACCTGGCTCGGCTGAAAAGTGGAAAGTAAAAATCAGTGGTGTTAAAGGCGATAAGGTTGCTGCAGAGTTATTGAGTACGATGTATGATGCTTCGTTGGATCAGTTTGCGCCGAACAGTTTTAATTTGCCTTATATATGGCCAGCTTATTATGGTTCCGAAAGATGGAACTCTACTACTTTTCAGGCTGTAAGCAGTACATCGCATAATCCGGAGAGGGAATGGAAGTCGGTGGATAAGCAGTATGATGAGTTGCTTTCAAGAGCAGCTGATGTTGTTGTGATGGGATATGCTGATCAAAATAAATTAACGATCAGGGGAGTGAATTCAGAAGCTGCAAAAAGATCAGGCGCACCGGGAGCAGCCCCAGTTGCAGAAACGCGTGCAAAGGAGTTAATGGAATCAAATGTGGCGATAGCCGGTCAACAAGCAGTTTCAGATGATGGTATAGTTGCGCCACCTGTTCCAAAAGGAAATGAGATGCCTGCTACAACCCGCACCAACCTCTCCGAACTCGCCTTTTTCATCACCGATCTCACCACCGATAAGGACGGCAATATCGAATTCTCATTCACCGCACCCGAAGCCCTCACCCGCTGGAAATGGATGAGCTTCGCACACACAAAAGATCTCGCTTTTGGTTACAACGAAACATCGATTGTAACAAAGAAAGAACTTATGATCCAACCCAACGCGACCAGATTCGTTCGCCAGGGTGACCGTTTTGATTTCAG
Organism: Flavitalea sp.; assembly: GCA_040508255.1. Classification (GTDB taxonomy): domain Bacteria; phylum Bacteroidota; class Bacteroidia; order Chitinophagales; family Chitinophagaceae; genus DATHKG01. Next base: position 4,772 of record JBEVNF010000098.1, on the reverse strand, counting down.
CGGAAAGGTCACAAACCTCACGGATAAAGAGATTACCGGACAGGTTGAACTTCAACTCATCGATCCAACCACCGGCGCCTCAGTTGATGGCTGGTTCAAAAATGTGTTCCCGAATCAATTCTTTACAGCACCTGCAAATCAAAGCGTGCCGGTAAGTTTCACTATGGAGATTCCTTATATCTACAGTAAGGCTTTGACATATAAGATGACTGTGCGTGGCAATGATAAAGCAGACGGAGAGCAGGGAACACTACCGGTATTGAGTAACCGAATTCTTGTTACCGAATCAATGCCGTTTGCAATGCGCGGAGCAGGAACAAAAAAATACAACTTTGAAAAACTGGTGAAGAGTGGTGAAAGTGAAACGATCACTAATCATTCACTCACCGTTGAATATACAGCCAACCCGGCCTGGTTCGCGGTTCAGTCGCTCCCTTACCTCGCAGACTACCCACGCGAGTCTGCCGATCAGGCTTTCAACAGATTCTATGCTTTTTCAATTGCAGCAACGGTTGCAAAAGCATCACCGGCAATACGCAAAATTGCAGATACCTGGAAAAACAGTGATTCAGCTGCACTTTTATCACAGCTTCAAAAAAATGACGAACTGAAAAATGTTCTGCTTGCGGAAACTCCATGGGTATTACAGGCTAATACAGAAGCAGAACAAAGAAAACAACTCGCGCTATTATTTGATCTGGTTCGCGTTCAGAACGAACAGCGGAATTCACTGGCAAAGCTGAAAGCACTCCAGTCACCGAATGGTGGTTTCGTTTGGTTTCCGGGCGGACCGGATGACAGGTACATCACTCAATACATTCTTACAGGTATCGGGCATCTTATGAAACTTGATCCGGCTTCAAAGGCTGATAAAGAATTACAGCAGATCGTCACAAAAGCGCTCGCTTATCTCGACAAGCGTGTGCAGGAAAGTTATGAGCAGATCGTAAAACTCACAAAAAAAGGTGCAGTCCCTGATGGCGGACTCGGCAACTATGAAATACAATATCTCTACCTGCGTGGCTATTTCAGAAACTATCCTGTTCCAGGTTCTGTACTGAAAGCTTACAGTTACTACCGTGCACAATCACAAAAGAACTGGCTGAAACAAAGCCGTTATATGCAGGCAATGATCGCGTTATCATTACAGGCTACTGATGATGTAAAAACAGCATTGGCAATTGTGAATTCTTTGAAGCAAAATGCAGTTATTAATGAAGAGCTTGGCATGTATTGGAAAGACAACCGCTCCGGTTATTACTGGCACGAAGCACCGGTTGAAGCGCAGGCTGTACTTATAGAAGCATTCGCTGAGATCACAAAGGATGTAAAGTCCGTTAATGCGATGAAAACCTGGTTGCTGAAACAAAAACAAACACAAAGCTGGCAAACAACCAGGTCAACAGCAGATGCATGTTATGCATTGTTTATTGACCCAACCAGTAAGAATTCAGGTATACAGGACTTGCTGTTGAATACACCGACTGTTACCCTGAAACTAGGTTCAGAAACCTTGAGTACTACTCCGGCCAGTGGGGGCACAACAAAGACTGTAACCAATCCATCCGCTGGTACCGGCTATTTCAAAAAATCCTGGACGGAGCAGAATGTTCAGCCGGCAATGGGGAATATCGAGGTTGCTGTAACCAATGCTAAAGAAACATCTCTTCCAACCTGGGGCGCTGTTTACTGGCAATATTTTGAGAATATGGAATCGGTAACATCAGCGAATACAAGTCTGAATATTGCAAAAAAACTGTTCATTGAAAAGAATAGTGACCGCGGACCCGTGCTTACACCAATCACCGCCGAATCACCACTAAAAATCGGCGACAAAGTGAAAGTTCGTATTGAGATCAGGAATAACCGCGACATGGAATATGTTCAGTTGAAAGACATGCGTGCTGCAGGGTTCGAACCAATCAATGTGCTTAGTAGTTATAAGTACCAGGATGGTCTCGGCTACTATGAAACTACCGGTGATGCATCAACGAATTTTTATTTCAGCCGTTTACAAAAAGGAACTTTTGTTTTTGAATATGCTGTTTTTGTAACACACAACGGAAAATTCAATAATGGTATAACAAATATTCAATCTCTGTATGCGCCAGAGTTCACTGCACATTCTGAAGGATTGATAATAAATGTGGAACCTTAATAACCTATGACCCATATAGATTTTTTACTGATTGGCCAGGGCATCTGTGGTACGTTTTTATCAAAGTACCTGATAGAAGCAGGCTATTCGGTGGTTATAATTGACGAAGACAGGAAGAACACAGCCTCAAAGGTTGCATCCGGTGTGATCAATCCGGTTACTGGCAGACGGATTGTAAAGACCTGGCTTATAGATGAAGTGATGCCATTTGCCAAAGAGGCATACGATGAGCTCGGCCGATCACTTGGTATCAATGCGCTTCGTGAGATTTCAGTGCTTGATTTTTTCCCGACCCCGCAGATCACCGAAGCATTCAAAAAACGCTTTGCGGAAGACACTGAATTTCTAAGCATACCTCCTGATCCCAACATGTGGATCGACTATATCAATTATGAATTTGGCTACGGGGAGATCACCCCGGCATACCTCGTAAATCTAACGGATATCATTAGCCGATCAAGAGAGAAGCTTGTTGAAGCCGGTATTCTGCGATCAGAAAAATTTGATTTTACAGCGTTGAAACTAAACGAAGCAAGCGCTACATACAATGATCTCGATGCTTCAAGGATCATCTTCTGTGATGGTATTGCAGGGGGCGAAAATCCATTTTTCAAATTGCTGCCGTTTGGTGCAAATAAAGGAGAGGCGGTCCTGGTTGAAATTGATGAGCTCCCACCTGACCATATCTACAAAAAGGGATTCAATCTCGTTCCATGGAAAGACAATATCTTCTGGCTTGGTTCAAATTATCTTTGGGAGTTTGAAGATGATACACCTACTCCCGGGTTTTATAGATTTGCAGAAAACTGGCTCAAACAAACGGTTCGCGTTCCTTTCAATATCGTTGATCACGTTGCTGGCATACGACCCGCAACGCTTGAACGCCGGCCATTTGTGGGCTTTCATCCGATCTATGAAAATGTTGGAATATTTAACGGCATGGGAACCAAAGGTTGCTCACTTGCACCTTTCTTCGCCCGTCAGTTTACCGAACAGATCCAGAATGGCAGCGGGCTCTACCCGGAAGCGGATGTGAGAAGATTTACAAAGGTGCTTTCGAGATAATAAATTTTGAATTGTTCAATCCCTATTTTTGCCGAAACCAACACCATGACTGATAACACGGATGTGTACTCAATCCCCGGCAGATTCAGAAGGATCGAAAATCTCCATATTTTTTTCTGGATCGTAAAAGATATCAGCTGGGCAATGCTGTGGAAACCAATAGGTGTTTTTATGCTCGTGCCAACCCTCGCTGTTGCGATCGTTATTACCTGGCAAACAAGAAAGATCGTTTCTGAATTGTTTCACAACCTTGCAGTGGTATTCTGGATCACGGCCAATGGCTATTGGATGATCGTTGAATTTTTAGGTTATGATGAAACATTGAGAATCTATACGATCATTCCATTTACAATCGGATTGATCTTTATCGTTACATACTACGCTTACATATTACCCAGGGAACGTCTAAAACGTAAGACCCTGGGTTAAGCTGCTTTGGCTGTATTTAAAATCACGATCGGATCCTGCTTCAACAATTTGCTCATTGCATTATACAGGCCCGGCAACTCATGCCTCATCCTGATCGGGTTCTCAAAAAACACTTCAACACTCACTGCCCAGAATTCATGATAATTCGTACCCGCATAATCTCCCAGCAAGTTTTTCCCACCCTTCTGCATTGACTCAAATATGGGTCTGGCAACCTTTGAGAAATTCTTAAACTCTTTTTTGAAATGTTTGTCCTCCTCTGTTTGTGTGATAAAATTCACATAAGTAAGCGCATGACCCATTTCATGTAAACCCACATTACAGTTTGGGGTAAGTCTTCGGATACCTTTCATGAAGTTATCCCATGAAAGATAGATACCGCTATGGTCCACATGCCCCTGGAAAGGTCTTGAATAAAATCCGTAGTGATAATCATCTTTCATGATGAAGATGTTACGGAAATAATTCAGCATATATTTGTCAAGACCAAAAGTAAGTTGAATAGCAACAGCACTTACAAGTACAGGCATCTCCGCATTTTCATTCACTTCAATATAATGAAACTTCTTTGCGCGTTTGAACAGAAAGGTTCTGAACAAAAACCTGCGTTGATCTTCGAGACTGAGACGATTGTAAAAACGAATATTTGAGGAAACAACAGAGTGATAAAACGTTTCCTGAGAAAGGAAGGTTTTATACTGCCGCTTGATATGCAGTTTGTTGAACCACTCAGCAACGGGCGTGTAGCCGAGAATGATCCCAATTACGAAAATAGATATGTACAAAATTTCCATAAGGTTCCAAATTTAGTGGTAGGCAAAAACCGGATACGTAAATCAACAGAGTTGCATCACAGACATGGATGTTATTGGTCTTCCTGGAAATTGTGCCCATGTTTCAGGGCGGGTGCGGTTCTGGTAGGGATTGAATAGAGATAGCAGTGTGGAACCTTGCTATGATGACAAAATAAAAAGAATATTTCGAAAATGAAATAGGGGCCGAAAAAAGCTTTTCGGCTTTTAACGTACCTTTGCCCTCCGGATATCTAACCCTATGATTGTGAACGGCTTTTGAATAAATATTTTCCCAAAAAACTGTCGTGACAATCGATTTTTTTTAG
>JBEVNF010000044.1:0-3084 GCA_040508255.1 Flavitalea sp. | reverse complement strand
CGTTTTTCAGAGATGTGATCAGTAGTGAATTCTTCCATGCCGGTATCGCCTCATGCTGGTATGCAAATAATCCCGAGGGGGCCAGCGAAACCCAATCCCTGTCCCATTTTGAAAAATCTTTAAAACGTTTCATTACACTGCGGATTTTCGATACCGATGTTGGTTCAAAACTGTAAATAGGTTCAGTATAATTCAAAATCGCAGCCGCATTCTTTTTCTCATCCTTTATCAATGGATATGATGTGTTCCATTCACCCGGCAATGAATCAATTTTTGTAACACCGGCGGCAAGACCATTGTAATTTCCATCAGCATATCCAACCACAAGCGGATGACCATAGTTACCTGACCGGCGAATTATGTTGATCTCATCGTCCGAGAATGGTCCATGCTCAGATGCGATAATGATCTGTGTATTCCGTTTATTCATAACTGTTAGTCCCTGTGCATTCCGGTGACCTAGCGACCAGATAGCACTTTTTCGGGATCCATTGAATGGATTATCTGCCGGAATCCAGTCGGCGATACTATCATTACCGACAACCGGTTCCAGATTGAAACGCAATACCTTTCCTTCATAAGAATCCAGATGCTGTGCATGATTGGTACGACCCGCATTTTTATACTGACCCGCCCCCATATCCCCTACCGTATAAAACAAATAAGGAACACTGTCTATTTGCGCAATGATCATTCTTCCTGAATTATGATCATTACTTCCAGGTATCGTATCACAGATGATTGAAGGTTGAATCAGTTTTCTTTTTGCTGAGTCATAACTGAACCGAACCAACCTTGTTGTAAAAACATATCCATTTACTTCTTTAGAAAATCCATCACCCGATCTTTTCTTTCCTTCATAATCGTAGAGGTACGCGAGATAAACAAATGGTTTGTCCTTATCAAAATCGGGGTGCATTGCCATACCCATGAGTCCGCCCTGTGGCCAGGGTTTGCTGATCCCGACATTCTTCTGAAGAGTATCATAACGGGGGAACAATCTTGCATCATTGAGATCGAACAGGGTATCGCAGTAACCATTGGATGGATCTAGCCGCAGCACACGATATCCTTTTGCTTCAGTGATCCAGAGATGATTGTCTTTACCATAAATGATGTTCCATGGATCATCAAGACTATCCGCAACAATACGCATAGAGAATCTCAAGCCGCCAGGACTTTTATATTCTTTTGGTGCAACGGTATCGCGTTGCGCATGCACAGGTATCAAACCCGACAACAGCAACAAAAAAACAAGGAAGGAAAAAATATATCGGGCAGGCATACTATCCTTTGCTCCAAAATCATACCTGCTATTTCACCATCTTAAAATCACCTCAACCCGGTGCGAACCTTATCTTAAGTGCCGGTTGAGTAAGCCACTTCTGCAACCTCATGAACCTCGCGCCTTTTCTGACCACCCATTGGCTGTTGTGTGGATTTCTTTGTTTTCTTTTTTCTCTTACCCCACCACACAAGAAACCCGGTGATTGGTAAACTTGCGCCGATCAGTGCCGCAAAAAACGCAAGGATCTTACCCGGCAATCCAAGTATCAGACCAATATGGATCTCATAATTCATGCGTCGAAGTTTCTGCCCCGCACTCACCTCTTCAAAACGCTTTTCATACATCGCGTTGCCTTTGAGTTGCTGACCGGAATGCTGATCAAAAGTAAAACTGCGATTGTTATAAAAGTGACCGGCAGACGGGTATACGGTCATAGCTATCGTCGAAGATGGTTTTGAAGTGTCAGCAAACGAATAATAAAAACCCTGTGCATCGGGGTTCTTTGCGGCAACCTGTGTCCAGCAGGCATCCATTGCCTGCGCAGGTGTATAGTACTTTCCAACATTGGTTGAATCAGAAGAGAGACGCTTAAACTCGGGAAGTGATTGGCCACTATTTGTTACCCAGTATAAGCCATTGCTCCACCACTTAAGACCATATACCATTCCGGTTAATCCGATAGCAAGCAAAAACAGCATCGAATAAAATCCGAATACGTTATGCACGTCATAGTTAACCCTTTTGAATGATGCATTCCACTTAACCTTGAAACTTTGATCCCTTGTAGCCTTTGTCCACTTTTTAGGCCACCACAAAACCAGCCCTGTGACAAGGATGATGACGAATATGAGTGTACCGTAATTCACGATCGGCCTTCCGATTGCAGGTGGCAGCCACAAAAACCTGTGGCCATTCAATATGAAGCGAAAGAAATCGCTTTGACCGGTTTTGAAAATCTTCGTCGATACAATTTCAGAAGTATATGGATTTACGCGAAGTATCGTATTGCCCGTTCTGCCCTGACCGAGTGAAAGAAGTATCGCCTCACCCTGCTGGTACATTGCATATCCTGGTTTCTTATCCGGATAAAGTGAATCTGCGAGGTGCATCAACGCTGATGGAGTCATTACCGGTTTATCTTCATGAGCAATTTGTGTTTCCGGTTCCATCAACGCAGTAATCTCATCCTGAAAAACCCAGATACAGCCTGTTATACAAACCACAAACATGATCAAACCACTCACAAGTCCCAGCCACAGGTGCAGCCAGGCCGAAATCCGGTGACATAAAGATTTCTGTCCAGGCTTCTTCTTTTTCTTCGCAGTCGTATTTGCACACATAACTTGTTGGTTTACCGGTTGATCAGCTTTGCGTTGAGCGATTTTTGCAAGTTTGCAAAATTAGCCCCGGCGGCCTCTGACGGTTTACGGATTTGGAAAACTAACTTGCAGAATCGGGAAATTAGAACCAACGCTTTATTTCATCAATCAAGTCAGTTATATGCTGAAGAAGCTTTTGATCGCTTGTACTGTTTTCATCTCCGCTTATGCGATTCCGCCTGTTTTTGAAGCGAATGAGGCTGATGAACACAATCAGCGAATCCAGTTGGTTACTCCCGACACCATTTCATATATCATTGATACGTTGGCTTCCAACCTCATAGTTCCCTGGGAGTTGATCTTCCTTCCCGATAAATCTATATTAATTACAGAGCGCGCCGGCAGGATCAGGCTTTTCAGGAATGATACGCTGGTAATCCGCCCGGTTTTTGAGATTCCCGGGATTCCTCTTGACAA
>JBEVNF010000373.1:0-8049 GCA_040508255.1 Flavitalea sp. | reverse complement strand
TTGCCTGGGTTATTATTGGCGGCTTGCTGAGTTCGCTTTTCCTCACGCTCATCGTTGTGCCTGTGATGTATGCAATCTTTGATAAGCTTACTAAGAAATTCGGCAGGAAGAAAGATAAAAAAATTGAAGATCTGATGGTTGAAGATTATGTAGCGGGATAAGTCTTTTTGAGGTTTAGGGTTCATTAGTCAGAAGCGGCTTCACCTGTAAAAGGTGGAGCCTTTTTTCATACCTCAACTCTCACCTCCAGGTAGGTTGCCGGTATTACCGTATTCTCTTTATCCTGGCTTGTATTTTGTTTTTCAAAAAGCACCTCTAACTCTTTCAGTAAATCATCTGCCTTACCATTTTTCTCAGCTGCTTCGAAGGCATTCATCGTTGGTCCGTAATAAGTCCTGAACAAATTCAGGAATTCTGCCGGCCGCATCAGTGCATCGAACACAAATGTTTCTTTAGAGAATGTGATCTTTGAAGCATCAACTCCTGCGGAACCAAATCTTTCAATAACATTTTTTTCAACACCCCATAACATCGGGCTAACGAAGCCCTCTGGTGGTGGCGGAGTGTAGGCAGAACTTATTTTTAGGATCTGCGCTACAAGTGTAGGATCACCCGGAATCCAGTTGCCCATTATTATTCGCCCGCCAGGTTTTGTTACACGTACCATTTCTTTTGCGACATCAATTGGTCTTGGTGCGAACATCGCTCCAAAGATCGAGACAACAAGATCAAAACTCTGATCTTTCCAGTCGTGAAGATCAGTGGCATCACCTTCGTAGAATTTACAATTTGTCAAACCTTCTTTGTCAGCTCTTACGTTGCCTGCAGCAACAAGATTTGAAGCTATATCAACTCCTGTTACATCTGCTCCGAGTTTTGCGGCCGGTAATGCAGTGGTTCCATCCCCGCAGCCAAGATCAAGAACCTTCATGCCTTTTGTAATATCAAGGTTGCTGACAAGTTTTTTACCACTTTCACGCATATTTTCTGCGAGACGGGTAAAATCACCCTTTTCCCATAGCGCCTTATTTGGATTCATGATTGGTTATTTTAACGAGATTCTGAAGAAGCCATCTGTGACTTTAAATGAGTTACTGCTTCGCATTGAGCTCGCAATGAAGTTAAACTTTCCCTTCACCCAATCGCCGTTAATTTTAGTGATCTCCACAAGTCCTGAGCGGTCAGCCCAAATTCCTATGTCATCGTCAAGACCAAGGTCAATGGCACAGTCTTCAGTAATTTTGATCTTGTCCCGGCTGTAATGTAACCGGCACTGAGGGGATGCTGATATGCTTCTCCACTGTTGCCTGTGATTCTACCGGCCGGTGAGGGTTTCATGACCGGAACTACCCTGAACTTTTTGCCATCAATTATTGCGGTCATGGTCCATGATCTTTCGGAATGTATTAAATTGGAGGTCAAACGAATTTGTCCATATGAGCTCAAGAAGAAATTTTCTAAAGAACACTGCAATTGTGGGAACCGCAACCATCGCTGCACCTTCATTGGTTTTTGGCCGCGCACAGGAGGATCTGGTGATCGGACATGGTAAGCATAGATACAAGGTTGATAAAGCCTGGGCAAAGATCAATGCCTCTTCAACACCACTTGCTAATTGCCATGAAATGGTTCAGGATAGTAAAGGCAATCTTATTATGCTTGGTGATGAACCCAAAAACAACATCCTCATATTTGATAAAAACGGAAAGCTGCTTGATACCTGGGGACATGGATTTCCCGGCGGTCATGGTCTGTCAATATCAAAAGAAGGCGACGCTGATTATCTCATGATCACTGACTGCGGTTATTTCAATAATACAAAGGGAGGTCCAAACAGCCAGGCAGGACAGGTTGTGAAAATGACGACTGATGGCCGGCTTGTGTTTGCAATCGGGCATCCGCGAACAATAGGTATTTATAAGGATGATGAACCTTTCAGACCAACTGAAACTGCTGTTGCGCCAAACGGTGATATCTATGTGGCTGATGGTTATGGATCAGATTATATCATTCAGTACAACAGCAAGGGTCAATACATCAGGCATTTTGGTGGACACAATAATGCCAATCCCGATCATAATCTTCGCAATGCGCATGGTGTAACCGTAGATACCAGGCGCAAAGATAAACCTGTGCTTGTTTGTACTTCGCGTGAAGAGAATTGTTTCAAGGTGTTTTCGATGGATGGAAAGTTCATAAAGAAGATCGATCTGCCGGGTATGTATGTATGCCGCGCAGTTATCGATGCGGATAATCTTTATGCCGGCACATGCTGGTCGAAAGATGCGAAGGGTGAAAGAAGAGATCGCTCAGGTTTTGTAACGATCCTTGATAACGAAAATAAGATGATCTCAAATCCGGGTGGTACGGCACCAAATTATAAACAAGGTGTGCTGCAGCCTACATTGCAGGATGGTGGCATCTTCGCACATTGCCATGATGTTTGTGTGGATGATGAGAAAAATCTTTATGTCTGTCAATGGAACGCGAATCAGACACCACCGGTGAAACTGACACTGGTATCTTAGTATATGTACAATAACAAAGGATCAGAAGTTGTTGAAAAACTTCTGATCCTTTGTTATTGTTAAATACTATCAGAATGCCGCTGCCTTCAAAGCTCTTCCATATTCAAACTCGGAATTGATCGTTTTTGCTGATTTCTCAAAAGCATTTTTGATCGATTCGTTTCTTGGCATTTTTGATGCAATGTGTGTCAGCAATTTTGCTTTCTCTGAATCATTGCTGATAAAAGAAGCCTCTGTAATAAGACCTGTCCACTGTTCATCAGATGTCAGCTGTTTTTCTGCCATCTGCTGCAAAAGATTTGTTCTTTCAAATTCACCATCAATATCGTGCACCACCACAAGGATTTTGCTGAAATGGCTGCCTGGCTGAGGATCCTGTTCCAGCAACTTTTTCAGAAGATTACTTGTTTCAAAGCTGTTCTCAAGTGTAGCGGTAATCTCCATTACCTTTGTAAATACTGTATCCGGCATCGGGTTCTTTATCACTCTTTCGATTGATCTTTTCTTTTCGAAATCGGTATCAATTGTTTTTACTGCCCGCAGATACGCGAGTGTAATGTTTGAGTCGGTCAGGTTTTCGGAAAACCCGTTAAGGATCTGATCCTTTTCAAAGTTTGCTTCAAACCGTTGCGACTCGTCAAGGATAGCAACCGCACGGCCAACTATGTTACCATTATTTTTGATCAGTTTCTTTAATACATTGGCTCTTTCAAATTCTGATGCAATTCCAGCGGCAGCATTTAACGTATTGTAAAACTTAAGACTGTCAAGTTCTTTTTCTGCAAGCTTGCTAAGCACACCAGCTTTTTCAAAATCGTTTTCAATCGTGTTTGCAACGGCGAAGAAACTTTTGATCACAGTTGTATCGTTCAGGCTGCCTGTTGTTGCTTTGAGTATGCCTGATTTCTCATAATCACCACCGATTTTTGCCGATTGTGTCAATATGATATTGATGATACTGTCTGAAGGCTGTGTCTCTTCAATCAGAAATTTAAAATACATCGCTTTCATGTGGTCGTGTTTCAGTTTTGATCCGGCTTCCAGCACAGCACCTGCTCCTCCTTTTGCATACAGACGATCAAGACGGCCTCTTGCATCAAACCCGGTGGAAAGTATTTCTTTGATCAGATCAGACAGCATTGATTGTCCGTAGGTCGAGTTCACATCTATCTTTTTACCGCTCTCCGTTAGTTCATATACTACTTTACCTGTTTTCGCCGATGCGTATAGTTCAAAGTCATTACTCTCATATTCAAGGAATCCTTTTACAGACATACTTTCAATAGCGGACTCATCATCATTAAATATGATCTTTCCTTTTGTTTTTAAGGTTTGCGAATTGTTGCCATCATACATCCGGTATGTATTTACACCAACATAGTTTTCACGGTTCACAGTGAAATAAATGGCGAGTCCAAGTGTCAGGATCGTGAGCAGAACAAGAAATGGTTTCATCTTTATTTAGTTATTCGTTCGATGTATTTTGATTCAGATTCAGTTCTGGTCTTGCAATTCAGTTTCCTTCCTTTTTCACAAAGTAGTAATAGGAGAGGAAGCTGAGCGAGATGCAGAATGACATGATCATTACTGAGTGTATGCCAAATGGAGGGAAAAGGAACATCAGTGCAAAGCCAAGACCGATGCCCCCTGAGATGATGCTCCATTTGATAGCAGTTGTTCTTGTATCTTTTTTTTGCGGCTGAAGAAATTGTGTGATCACAAATTCAGACGCACCTTTATCCATCATACGATTTTTCAAACGGTATTCGAGCCATGAGCGGATCATATTGAGCAACCAGTTTGCGATCAGGTATATGATGGCAACAATGGCGGTAACCTGGAAAATATTATGTACAAGATCACGGTCACGAAACGGATCGTAGGGTAATATCTTTTCCTGGGCATTTGCAACGATCGCGATTGCCGAGAGCAGGGTTGTTGTGAGTATCTTCTTCATTATGCTTGTTTTGTAGATTAGACTGGTGAGTGAAGTTTAGGTTGCAGTTAATTTTAAATATTCAGACTATTTATTCTTTTGTTGTATTTGCGGTATTCATCAACAACCTGGAAGATCGCGATCAGCACCACTATAATAATGGCAAGCGCGGTGATCATGGTCGATAACCCGGAGAGCATACTCGTGATATCTGCACGGAAATAGTAAAAGGGAAGGCCCATCAACGCAATGGCTGCAATTGCTGCGGCAATCATCCATGGTATTGCTTTCGGCTGATCTTTGGTTTTGCTGATCGAAACAGGTTCAGCATGTAAGGCCGGTAGCTGTTCCAACACCATCGCTGCAAGGTCAAACTCAAAAGATGGTGCAGGCAGATCATTGATATCTGCGAATAATAATTTGTAATCGGCTACACGGGCAGCACATTCAGCGCAATCATAAAGATGTTGCTTTTGACCTGCATTGATACTTCCGGGCTCAATTGCCAGTTGCTGTACCAGTTCTTCTGAAAGATGTTCCATTTTCATAGTTCCTCCTTTTTGTATTTCTGCAAAAGGTTTGTTTTAAGAGCTGCCCTTGCCCTGAAAAGATAACTTTTCAATGTTCCGGCAGAAAGCCCTGTGATCTCACCAATCTCCTCATAACTCATCTGCTCATTGTGAAAAAGTGTGATTAGTGTTTTATAAAGCGGCGGTAGTTTTTCTATCGCATTTGAAAGGATTGCGATCCTTTCTTTCCTGGAAAGTTCTGATTCAACGTTTGTCCCGGAAGATAAACCGGATTTGAGGTTTTGTGTTTTTTCTTCTTCATCTGTAGAATCACCGAATCCGGGTAACTCAGGTTTCTTTTTCTGCAGATGACTTACACAGGCATTGTAAGCTATCTGTGCGATCCATGTTGAAAGTTTCGACTGGAACCTGAAGTTGCGCAGGTTGGAATACACCTTCAGGTATACATCCTGCGCAAGATCACGACGATCTTCTGCGTTGTCAATCATTTTATATACGATCTGTGCCACGAGAGCTTCAGTATTCTTGATTATAGCCGAAAATGCATGGGAGTTGCCCGACAAAACGGAATTTACCAGGTGCCGGTCCGATGCATTATTGTCACTAATATGGTTCACGTAATGGCATTAGACTGGGGTAAGGTAATAATGTTGCAGTTTTTTGAAAGTTTTTTATGTGGAAAATTCCCGGTGCGGCATCCCTTGAACTATGAGAAACATCAGCTATCGGGCGATCTTTCGTCATTTCGCCAGGAATAAGACAATTACAACGATAAAGATTGCCGGCCTGGCAATCGGAATTTGTATATCCCTGGTGGTGTTTCTTGCGGTTTCCTATGAGTTTTCCTTTGACAGGAAACATGGAGGTGGTGACCGGATTTTCCGGGTTGTTTCAAAGTTTGGAGAGGAGCCGAATATCATGCATCTGCCCGGCGTACCGATGCCGATGCCCTCCGTGCTGAAAAGTGAGGTGGCGGGTATTCAGCTGGTGGCGCCAATCCTGCTAACGGGTGGCGATCTCAGAATCACCGTACCAGCAAATGGCGGGGATCGGGTGTTTGAGCATCAGTCTCAGATCATTTACACGGATCCAGGATACTTCCAAATGTTCAGGTATCGTTGGTTGCAGGGTGATCCGGCAAAGGCCTTGTCCGAAGCCTACAAAGCGGTCCTGACAAGATCGGCTGCAAAACATTATTTCCCCGGCACAACTTCTAATAACCTTATTGGCAAAACGATCGTGATCCGCGATACTATTCTGCTCACCGTCAGCGGTATTGTTGATGATCCGGCACAAAGAACAGATCTTAATTTCAGAATGTTTGTTTCGCTTGCCACGGCCAAAACCCAGCGCTTAAAGAGTCCGCTTACAGATAACTGGGTTGCGACCATCCCTTCGTCCCAGGTATATGTGAAGCTTGAAGAAAATGCGGATCCTGCAAAGATGCAGTCTCAGCTTGATAAATTGTATATGAGATACGGCTATGTTGAAGTGCCTGGTTTCAAACCCAGGCCACCATTCCGATTGCAGCCGTTGAGTGATATCCATTTTAATAATTTGTATTTTCCCTATTTCGGGAACCCGCAGGCTAATAAAACAATGTTGTATGGACTTGCACTTGTTGCCGGTTTTATGTTGGTACTTGGGATCATCAATTTTGTGACACTTACCACTGCCCAGGGCGAACAACGCGCAAAAGAAGTAGGGATCAGGCGAACCATTGGTGGTTCTAAAAACGCAATCTTCTGCCAGTTTTTTGCTGAGGCTATCATCATCGCAATGTTCGCATTAATACTCGCAGTGGCTCTTGTGCCCTTTGCCCTGATGCTCTACCGGGAATACCTACCCGAAAAGCTGAGCTTCGGAATGTTATTGAATTTTGAGGCTTCGATTTTTACGGCAACAGTGTTTGTGGTGGTGGCATTTTGTTCGGGTATTTATACCGCGCTCAGAATGACAAGGATCAATGTGATAGAAAAGATTCGTGGTAGTTCGATTGCTTCAAACACAGGTTCGATCACATGGGTCAGGAAAGTTTTGGTGCTTGTTCAGTTTGTCATCTCCCAGGTGTTTATTATCGGTACAGTGTTCGTTGGAATGCAATTGAGATATACTTCTGAGAAGGACAGAGGATTCAGAACGGATGGCGTGATCTGTTTCTGGATGACCCCGGCCGATACTGCAGCTTCAAAACGAGAGTTATTGCGTGAGGATTTATTGAGAGTTCCCGGAGTGACACGGGTTTCATTTTCCAATGCACCAATGGCCAGCAAACCTGAATGGGCAGCGAAGATTGGTTTTCATGACGGCAACTCGCCTGTGAATATGGAAGTTCAATGCAAATATGTCGATTCAAATTTTTTGTCACTTTACCAGGTGTCTCTGAAGATTGGAAGAAATCTTTCTACAATCAATGCAATGGATGAATGCCTTATTAATGAAACAATGGCAAGATCTCTTGGTTATACTCAACTGAACCAGTTGATCGGCAAGCGAATTGATTTTGGAGAAAAGAAAGTGACTATCTCCGGCATTACTTCTGACTTTCATTTCCAGTCTTTGCACATTCCTATCAAACCCCTGATGGTACTTTCTGATCCGCAAAATCTGCGTGTCGTTAATGTGGCACTTGCTGATAATGTTTTGCATTCAGAAAAATCGCTTAAAGCTGCGGGTGCCGGAATTGCTCAAAGTGCAAGATCACACGGTGCAAAAGCGGAATTTGAATTTCAGTTTCAGGATGAAGTAATCGATAAGTTTTATGCAGACGACAGAAAGATATCTTTCCTGCTTCGATCCTTCACAATTATCACGGTTATCGTTTCATGTATCGGCTTGTTCGGGCTTTCAATTTATTCCACGCAACGCAGACAGAAAGAGATCAGCATTCGTAAAGTGCTTGGTGCTTCTGTACCGCAGATCATACGTTTGTTTACAAAGGAATTTGTTATCCTGGTTGCAATTGCTTTTCTGATTGCAGTTCCGCTTACTTATGTGTTTGTGCAAAACTGGCTGAATGATTTCAGTTACAGGATTCCGATGAGTTGGTGGATTT
>JBEVNF010000025.1:0-5291 GCA_040508255.1 Flavitalea sp. | reverse complement strand
AAACAGCAGCGATCCCCTTGACAAAGAGCATGTAGAGGGTTGGCCCAACGGAAGAGCAAATCACTACCTTGCAAATCTTAACCGTGACTGGCTGAGTGCAACACAGATCGAAAGCCAGAACAGGCTTAAGTTCTTTCATGAATGGTATCCCAATGTACATATCGACTTTCATGAAATGGGTGGCAACAGCACTTACTATTTTGAGCCATCACCAAAACGTACCCAAAGTCCCATAGTGCCACAAGCGTCGTACGATTTCAATACTACCCTTGCAAAATATCATGCAGAAGCGCTTGACAAGGTAGGCTCCCTGTATTTTACAAAAGAACAATTCGATAATCTTTCACCTATCTATGGCTCTACTTATCCAGACTTCTTCGGCGCAGTGGGTATAACCTTTGAACAGGGAAGCAGTCGCGGTCTGTCAACTGAAACAGAAACAGGTACACTTGAATTCCCGTTCACCATCCGCAATCATTTTCTTACGGGTCTTGCAACCGTTCGCGGTGCAGTGGCTGAAAAAAACGGTCTGTTTAAACTTCAGAAAGAATTCTTCCAGTCGGCTGTTCAACAGGGCAAGAGCTATCCGGTAAAACAATTTGTTTTTGGAGATAGCCGCGATCAGACACTTACAAGGAACTTTCTGGAACTTTTGTTGCGTCATAAGATCAAAGTATATGGACTCAACAATTCATTGACTATTTCCGGTAAATCTTTTGAAAAAGATAAAGCTTTCATCGTTCCATCAGATCAGCCTAATTTCAGGATCGTACATTCGATCTTTGAGGAAACCGCACCCTTGCTTGACAGCCAGTATTACGATAATACATCCTGGTCGATCATACATGCTTACGGTCTCCAATATGCGAAACAAAATGCTGCTGTGGCATTGGGAGAGCAGGTCACAACATTACCCAACACAGCTGCGGGCGGAGTGGCTGGCAGCGCCTCGCAGGTTGCGTATGCATTAAGCTGGTCTGAATACAATGCATCAAAAGCCCTGTATTTCCTGTTGCAAAAAAACGTGGTTGTTAAAGCAGCATTCAAGCCTTTTACGTCGAAACTTCAGTCAGGTACTACTCAAAGCTTTGGATACGGATCGCTGGTAATACCCGTTGCCGCGCAAAAGATCAGCAGTGATAGTCTATACAAACTATTGCAGGAAGCAGGACATATCAGCAGTCTTCAGTTCATACCTATCAATTCAGGTTTCAGCGCAGACGGTCTTGATCTTGGAAGCAACAATATTAAAGCTGTTAAGAAACCAGCGGTTGCAGCTGTGTTCGGAGCGGGCACAAACTCTGAAGAAGCAGGACAGGTATGGTTCCTGTTGAATCAGCAATTAAATCTTTCACCAACGAAAATTGATATCAGCTCTCTGGCGCGTGCGGATCTGAATAAATATACAAGCCTGATACTTGTAAGTGGCAGCTATGCAACACTTGACAAAAACACAGTCACCCGCATCAAAACATGGGTAGGTGAAGGTGGTACATTGATCCTGTTTAAGAATGCTGCAGACTGGGCAATCAGGCAAGATCTGTTACAGGAAAAATTATTTGTTGACAGTGCAGAAGGTAAAACAAAAGAAAGGATCGATTACGTTGCGCAGGATTACACTGAAGCTGCACGTCGTATCAATGGTGGAGTTTTCACTGCTGACATCGATATATCCAACCCTGTCGCATTTGGACTGACAAGCCGAAAAATCTTCTTCACAAAAAACAGCCAGACCATACTGCTGCCGGCAAAAAATAAATATGCAACGGTTGCGAAGTACGATGCAAATTCTTATCTCGGTGGTTATGTATCAAAGAAAAACATCGCAAAGATCAATAACACCGCAGCAATACTTGTGAGCCAGGAAGGTTCAGGCAAGATCATCAGTTTTGCAGATGATCCAACCTATCGCAGTTACTGGCATGGAACCGACAGGCTACTTCTTAATGCTATATTCTTTGGCAACCAGATACAGATCACACCTGCATCATTTGGCGCTGCAGAAGAAGAACACTGATTTGTTAATACCCACTAAATGCAAAAGCAGCCCGGTTTATCGAGGCTGCTTTTTTTATAAGATGAAATGGTAGCTTAATGTCTTATCACGGCTTCAGCAAAACGTTCCATTTCCTCCAGTTGTGGACTGCATTGCAATAAAAAGAAATCTACTCCGATCTCTTCATATTCCCGGATACGGTCATTGACTTTTGCTGGTGTGCCTGTAAGTCCCGTGCGTAAGCCCCTGTTGCTTACCGAATAATCTTCAAGCGACACTTTTTGTTCAAGCTGTGTTCCACTGATCCACTGCTGATAATTTTTATATCCGGCACTACCCTCCTGTACATTGGTGATGCGATCCAGCTCAGCTTTCACTTCCCGTTCAGTATTGCGGATGATACTGTAAGCAGCGACCCCGAATTTCATCGGTGGCAGATTTTTCTTTTCTCTTCTTTCCCTGAGATCATTGATACGACGGCTGATCGTTGAGGGATCATCACCGTGCATTACATATCCATCGCAGGTAGATGCAATCAGATCTTTTGCACGTTCGCTTTCACCACCTGCATAAATGAATGGCCTTGGCTGTGAAACCGGTTTGGGTTGCAAAACATTGTCCTGCACCTTATAATATTTTCCGTTGAATGAATAGTTATCCTTTTTCCAGACATTGTCGAGTACAGTCAGCCATTCTTCAGTGCGTGCATAGCGATCATCATGCTGCTCAAACTGAACCCCATACTTCTCTGCTTCATCCTTCCACCAGCTGCTCACAACGTTCAATGAAACGCGACCATTACTGATATGATCAATATTTGCAGCGGCTTTCGCGAGCAACGCAGGATTATGGAAGGTTGGTCTTACAGCAACCATCAACTCTATTGAGTTTGTAACAGCAGCAAGAGCAGCAGTAGTACTCCAGGCATCAAGACTCGGCGCATCCACACCCTTTATATCGTTCAGATTTAATTCAGCGATCAAAGAAACGTTGTAACCCAGATCTTCGCTTCGCTGTGCTAGTTTTTTGACATAGTTCCAGTCTGCGGACATGTTTTCATCTTCCACATTTCTTAACCACCCGCCGAAAACCGGCAGCCAATAGCCATATTTCATATTGATTATGTATTGAGTATGAATTACAGTCCCGCGACTTGTTTACCAACTGTTGATGCAATTCTTGTTTCGAGATAATCTACGAGTCGCTCATGAGGATTAAATCCGATCACGTTAACGGCATCTGCTACAAAATTTGAAAGCGCATTGATATCGTAGTATAATATATCGTCTGTTCGTTCATCCACAAAGTATTCAATCCCGCCTACATCAATCCCTGCGTTCTGCACAAGAGATTCGATTGCGCGGATCACATGTGGAGGTGGCTGATAAGCTTCAACGCGCAGACCGTTTTTTGGCGCATCAACCGCGCAGGCATTTCGTACGAGTTCCTTACCATCATTGGTCTGGCAGATATCGGCAGGGCAAAGATTGAAACTTTCACCACTGCTGAAAACTTTGATCGCATAAAGGTATTTGCCACCAAGAGTTTCCACACGCGTGATATGACCATCCTTAGCGGTAATAAACTCCTGCACCAGAGCTGTATGGTCTACCCCAAAATCAATTGCGTTGTTATCTATATCAGTTTGCAGCGATTCTATTGAACCATATTTTACAATACCCGCACCACTACCCCCAATGTTAGCTTTTACCACGATCGGAAATCGCAATTGCTTTGCAGCAGGGATTAGCTGGCTGACATGATTAACCGTTATGGCTGCCGGAAATTTGTATCCCAGCTTTTTTATCAATGAAAGTTGTTTTGACTTTGACAGTTCGTAGTCAAAGGCTTTAAAACCATTCACCGTTGGAGTACCGAAGTCCTCCAGGTGCCGCAGGTAGCTTTGTGTAAAAAACATTCCCTGTACATTGTTCCGCAGATATGCGGAGGGGCTCATCCTGTTGAAGAAAAGGGAATATTTTTGCTCCGTATCGTTCAGGTCAAACCTATGTTGCCCAGGGTTAAGCGAAACGTACGGAATGCCACGTTTTTCAAGCTCTGCAAACAGGGGACGGAACCAGTCGGGATGCTCGTAATAAATTGCAATCGGTTTCATGACTTACTAATCATTTATCTACAAATCTAATAGACTACTCGCCGGAAACAAAATTTTATTGCGAAATGTAAACGTGTGAAGAAACCTTTATCGGTGGTACCATTCACAATTATGCTGTTGTTGGTAGACAGCGAGCTTTCAAAAAGGGAAACCGGCTGGTTTGCTGCAGCAACGGATGGCTTCGAGGTTTTTCGCTCACCGGGCTGAACACCCAACAATACATACAAAACGCAGTTCTTGAAAAAGCCAAGGAAAAACTATCTACAACAGATTTATCGGTAAGCGAAATCGCATATGCATTAGGATTTGAACATCCACAATCACTTAGCAAACTATTTAAGATAAAGACTCAGCTTTCTCCTCTGGAATTCCGAAATCAAATCATCGATGGTTCACCCGACAGATCAGGGTGATCAAAAAAGGCTATCTGTTGGTTGGATCAGAATCAACATCTAACCCTGACATCTAACCGAAAATTGATAAAAGTCACTTCCTGTAAGCGAAAATCTTTGCATAGGCAGCCTTTACCAATCCCCCGAATTTTAGCCGTGAAATTATCCACGCATTCAACGGAGGATAGATCATTCGCTCGATCACAAATGCCGTTGCAAAACAAACCAGGAAGTATAGAATGTAGCGAATAAAAGCATTTTCAATAAATGAGAGATAAGTGGCATCGGATATCATGAACCAATGCAGGATGTAAACGCCAAACGAAATATTTGCAAGATGCGCAAATGGTGCAAACGTAAAGTTCCAACCAATCCAATCCAGCTTTTTCCAGACGATCGCAGCGCAGATCACTACCAATGTGAAAGCAAAATGTCTTACTTCAAGAAAAGGGCTCAAACCTATAGATTTCTGGCCAAGCTCATTTGAAATAGCTTCATGATTCAGTATGGCATTCACGACAAGTATCCCTGTGCAGATTGCTATAGCTCCCAGTGGCATCAACATGGTTCTGAAATCGATGGCACGTTGTTCAAGGTAGAGCCGGGCCATATCTGCACCTGCCCACCAGAGCACCAGGTACATCACAAAACGATTTGCAAAAAATGGGTAAACAATATAACTAAGTGCAGCAATAATACCGAGGGAATAGGCAATCACAGATGCTTTTGGCCTGAAACGGGTGATGATAGCAAAAAAGATCATGTAAAACCACCATTCGTATGAAAG
>JBEVNF010000020.1:0-6154 GCA_040508255.1 Flavitalea sp. | reverse complement strand
TTTTCATATCTTTGCGACCCTTAACAAGAATTATGAAGTTTTACAATATCGTTATCCGCTACAGGCTTCAGTTTGGACTGCTTTTGATCCTGATCGGGATAGCCGCGAATATTTTTGGCAGTTTCTGGCCCGCTTTCCCGGCTTACCTGATTGGTGTGATCCTCGTGGCGGGGCATTTCTTTTTCGGTCCCCTCCGTGTGATCCAGGAATATATGGAGGCAGGCGATATGGAAGGAGCTGAAAAAGTGCTGAATTCAATCAAATTTCCAAATCTTCTTTACAAACCTATCCGCTCGGTGTATTTCACCCTGAAAGGAAACGTGGCAATGATGAAACAGGATTTCGATGGCGCTGAACTTAATATGAAGAAAGGCCTGGAACTTGGTATTCCAATGAAGGAAGCAGAGGGCGCAAGCTTCCTGCAAATGGGCATGATCTCTATGCAGAAAAATGACTTCAAACAAGCTGAAAGCTATATCCGCCAGGCGATCCGCAAAGGTTTACCTGATAAGGAAAACGAAGCTGCTGCGTACCTGCAGATGTGTTCGCTGATGATGAACAAACGAGAGTTCCGCGCGGCAAAAGAGTTCTTCCGAAAGGCAAAAGCATTGAAACCAACCACCCCTGAGATCGTAAAACAGGTAAAGGAGATCGAAAAGTATATCACAAGAATTCCGGGCTAGTCCCTGATCATATAGTCTGAACCTGGATGTCTAAAGCAAAACATCCAGGTTTTTTTATGCTCAGATCATCGCAAAAGAATGGAGAAAATTGTGCTACCGCTAGCTTATCTCAAGACTCATCACCTGCCCATCCCATTTACCATACCTCTTCTCAATCATATCATACCTGAAAGAAAAAATATCTTTCAGCTTTTTCTTTACAATGATCGTATTCGCAAGATCACCGAGCACCCAGAAAGGATTTTTGTAATGAACAATGTCCGTCATCTCGACACCTCCTTCAATAGGTTTGAAATGATGCTGATGATGCCACATTGCATAGGGACCATAACGTTGTTCATCTACAAATGATTTCAGATGATCCACATGCGTGATCTCTGTCATCCAATATAAAGGGATACCAAGCAATGGAGTAACCTTATACTCTATCACCTGTCCTTCATAAATAGATTCACCATGATGTTTGGAAATGATCTTAAAGCCCATTCCTTTAGGAGTGATCTCGGGAAGATTTTTGGGACTTGAGAAAAAATCCCACAGTTCTTCTATACCAATCGGGATTTTCTGAACGCTTTTAAGAGAATAGACAGCCATGGGAATAGTTTGCTTTGCTAACTACAACCATCGGGCCATGCAAAAGTTTAAAGATTGTAGTCTCTTCTTACCTGGTCCATGCAGGTCTGCATTACACTCAACACCTGGTCCACGAGCGCGGGAGTCTGGTCGTTGGTACCGTTTTTCCCATTTGCTTCAATCAGCCTGATCACCTGTTTCAGATCAGCAATACCCATTGAATCGATGGTAGACTTCATTTTATGAGCCAGTTTACCCAGCGCATCCCAGCGTTCATATTGAATACACGCCTTCATTTCGTTCAGTGATTCCGGCATTGTATCAAGGAACAATTGCGCCATACGAACCACAAAGTCTTTATCACCACCGGAGATGGCTTCGACCATTGCAAGATTATATACTTTGATTTCAGCAACCGGCGCCTTTGCCGCTGCAGCTTCTTCGGAAGCCTTTGAAGTTTTTGAAGAAGAATTAGAAACATTGGTTTTTGCCGGTTCTGCTGCAACCACTGGAGCTGCACCATTATCCGAAGCCCTGGCCTCAAGGTTTTTCGAGATCACCATAAACAAACGGGATTCATCGAATGGCTTGGACAAATAATCATTCATACCTACAGCCATATATTTTTCACTATCACCCTTAAGCGCATTTGCTGTGAGGGCAACAATCGGTATCCCCGATTTGTGTTTATCTGAAAGACCACGGATATGCTCTGTTGCCTCCATGCCATCCATTTCAGGCATCTGGATATCCATCAATACGAGGTCGTATTCTTTAGTCTGAACCTTCTCGTAAGCCTCGCGACCATTCACTGCGATATCAACCTCGAAACCCCATGACTCCATAATGTGACGGGCGAGATACTGATTCAATTCCACATCTTCGGCCACCAGGATTCGTTTACGTCCAAGGCTCTGATAGTTTATTTCCTGCGACATGTTTTTATTCTTCGGTTTATAGACACTGATACCGAATGGTAGCACAAACCTGAAGGTAGAACCTTTTCCAGGTTCACTTTCAAGGAATAGTTGCCCACCCATCAGCTGTATCAGCTCGCGGCAAATGCTTAATCCCAGCCCTGTTCCGCCATATTTGCGCGTTACAGCGCTGTTTGCCTGCATAAAGGGTTCAAAAATATCTTTATGCTTATCAACGGGAATGCCAATACCAGTATCGGTAACCGAAAACTCAAGCCATAAGAACGCATCACTTGAATTATGAACAGCCGCCTTAACCTGTACGCTTCCCTTGTCGGTGAATTTGATAGCATTACTTATCAGATTGTTCAATACCTGGCTCAGCCTGTACGGATCACCAATCACCATCGCGTCATGGTCAAGACTGATCTCAGTCTTCAACGCAATACCCTTCTCTTCAGCTTTATAGGTAAATGATTGCACACACATTTCAATGCGTTCCGCAATCGGAAAATCAATATGTTCAAATTTGAGCTTACCCATCAGGATCTTCTCGAGGTCAAGCACATCATTTACGATCAGCAAAAGATTATTTGCCGATTCCTGTATCATTTTCAGATATCCTTTCTGTTGTTCGTTCAGTTCTGTTTTAACCAACAGGCTTGCAAAACCCAGCACACCATTCATCGGCGTACGGATCTCGTGGCTCATGTTGGCAAGAAATACTTCTTTTGCACGCGCAGTATCTTCTGTCATCTTTTTCGCGAGCAATAATTTCTTTTCAGATTCAACACGATCAGTAATATCCTGCGAGAATCCGATGATATAAGGTTCGAGGCCTTCTTCTTCAACCTTATAGTTTTTATAAAGCAGGAAGATCTTGTTGCCCGACTTGCTTACCACACAGAATACACCTTTGTATTTCCCTTCGCTCAGGATAGGTTCGAGATAATCCTTGCCAAAATCTTTTTCATGATCAGCAGGAATAAAATCAGAGATCAGTCTGCCCACAAGTTCATCCTCGTCGTACTCAAGCAGTTTGCAGATAGCAGGATTCACCGAGATCATTCTCCCATGCATATCATGTGTACAGATCAATGCCTGGCTATAATTGAACAGGTCCCTGTATCGCTTCTCACTACGCTGGATCTGCTCTTCCGCTTTTTTTTGATCCGTAATCTCCATACCATAACCGATGAGCAATTTTACATTGCCTTTGTCATCTGTCATTGGATATAAATAACGAAGATGATGTTTTATACGACCATCAGGCAGTACAAATTTCTCTTCCCATTTTTTTAATTCACCTGTTTTTAAAACATCTTCAACTATACCAACACGTTTTTCAAGCATCTCAGTTGGTAACTGGCGCAGCCTGAAATAATCTTCATCTCTTTTGCCAATGATCCACTCACGAACAAAAGGATCCCTGATGGCAGCCTGGTTTACAAAAACGTATTCACGCTTTGTGTTCAGCACAGCTACATCTGATGGTAATTTGTTTAATACATCTTCATAAAACTTGCGTTGTTCTTCAAGCTTTAACTCGGCAGTTACACGTTCCGTTATGTCTTCATAGATCCACACATGACCAAGTATAGAAGAACTTCCGAAGATCGGGTTATAATCACGGAGCAGGATCTTTCCGTTCTTTAGATCCCATTGCTCACCACGTACAGGCTCTGACTGTTTCATGATGGCCTGTTGCGTTTCAGAAAAACGTTCTGATTGTTTAAAGAACTCAGAAATAGATACAGCTATGTTGCTGCATTCTTTACCGATATAATCAAAAGGGGCATGATGTAATTGAAAAATATCACAGAAGCGCTGGTTAACGAATAACACTTTGTTATTTTCATCACCAACACAGATTGCATAGTCAAGATTCTGCAAAACATGCAGCAAACGATTACTCGTAAGCAGGAGACAGTTATTTACAAATTCATCGTTCTGAATTTGCCTGCCGCCCGATTGTTGCAACAGTTGATTCAATTCACCAAGTTCCTGGGTTACGTGATTGATCCCTGCCAGCTTCCAGCCGAGAGATGTTTCCGAATCCTTCTGCAGATCCTGCTTTTCAAGGATGATCCGATGAAGGGTTTCTATGGTAGTTTGTGTGCTCACAATAGGGTACTCCGCTCTTTTTCGTACTGCTCAGTTAAATATATTTTCTTACTTGATCTTCAGTTCACCTGCCTGAATCATACGATATACGGTTGACTTACCAACATCAAGCTTCTTTGCAACCAGCAACACATCTTTATCATATTTATCAAGGTAATGCTGAATGATCTGGATCTCGTATTCTTTCAGTGTTCTTTCCTTGTTCATAAGATCAGCAACCTTCGCCGCTGTGTTCACTGAAATATTGTCAGCAGTGATCGTTTCACCATCACTCATAACACAAGCGAGCTCCATTACAGATTTCAGCTCACGTACGTTACCTGGAAAAGGATAGCTGAGCAACTTCTGCTGAGCATCAGGGTCAAGCGATTTTTTCTCACCCTGGTTCTCTTTGCAGAAATGATCAATAAAGTGTTTTGCAAGTATGATAATATCATTACCTCGCTCGCGAACAGGAGGCAGATGAATCGGAAGACCTATCAAACGATAGTACAAATCCTCACGGAAGTTTTTAGCGGCAACTTCTTCAAGAAGATTACGGTGTGTTGCAACGATGATGCGCACGTTGATAGGCACTACTTCGTTACCACCGATCCGTGTAAGTTCGCGCTCCTGCAATACACGGAGCAATTTCGCCTGCAGGTTGATATCCATTTCACCGATCTCATCAAGAAACAAAGTACCACCGTTCGCTTCTTCAAACTTACCGATACGACGCGTGAGCGCACCTGTGAAGGCACCTTTTTCGTGACCGAACAACTCAGATTCGATCAGATCCTTTGGTATCGCGGCAACGTTTACCGGTACAAATGGTTTCTTATGTTTTTCGGAATTATAGTGAATGGCCTTTGCTACCATTTCTTTACCTGTGCCTGTTTCACCTGAGATCGAAATCGTGATGTTTGTTTTCGAAGCCTTCTCAACGAGTGAGAAAACTTTCTCCATCGGATCACTCTTACCGATCAGGAATTTCGAGAAGTCATACTTCTTTCCAACCTGTTCCTTCAATTGCTCAACTTCTTTACGAAGACCATCGATCTCTTTCAGATGTGCAAGAATGTTCCAGAGACGATCCTTTGTATCATCATCTTTTACGATATAATCGAACGCGCCGTTTTTCAGTAGACTGATCGCCGTGGCAACGTCTTCCTGGCCGGAAATAATGATTACCTGTATATCCGGGTGGATCTCGCGGATCTTCTTCAAAACCTCTCCACCGTCCATATCTGGCAATGAGTAGTCGAGCGTAACCACATCTGGTTTCTCGTGAAGTGCGCCAAAAAATGCCTTGGAACTTTCGAAGCGGCGAACCTCGTAGTCGGGGTTCAACGACAGGTAATGGTTCAGCATGGAACCGTACCAGACATCATCTTCTAAGATGAAAATTTTGAGGGAATTCGGATTTTTCATTGCGTTTACGGGTATAGGATCGTACTTAATAACGCAAAGCAGTTAATTTTATTCCAAAAAAGAGAATTTTTCCCAAAGGGTTCGTAAGAAATAAGGAGAAATACCTAATCCATTCATATACAGTACTTAAAATCAGCAGCCCGAACTTCGGCTTCCTGAAATTCAATACTCAAGTTTCCGGGCTTCATTAATACGGGATCCCATCCGGGGATTCCTCTCCGAATAAATATCTTTACAAAATGGCGTCACCAGATAAGCTTAAAGCAAAATTCCTCGAAACATATGCATCGCTCAATGAACAGCAAAAAATCGCAGTCGATACTATAGAAGGACCAGTGATGGTGATTGCCGGCCCGGGCACCGGGAAGACCCAGATCCTGAGTGCGCGAATCGGTAAGATCATGCTGGAAACGGATACAAATCCCGACAATATTCTTTGTCTTACCT
>JBEVNF010000009.1:0-4838 GCA_040508255.1 Flavitalea sp. | reverse complement strand
TAATGTTGACCTGGTACTCACGACTAAGCTTGCATCTTTCACTGCAAAAAGTGTTTCTGAATCAATCGTTTTAAACTGGGCTAAAGTAAGCTAAACAAATACTGACAGATTTGAGATTGAAAAGAGTCTTGATGGTGCTTCATTTGCTAAGATCGGTGCAGTTAAAGCAGCAGGTATCAGCAACCGTCGCAAAGAATACAGCTTTGATGCTCCAAAACAAACAGGGAGCTCTTTCTATCGTTTGAAAATGATAGATAAGGATGGCAAGTTTGAATACAGCAATACAGTTTCTGTAAATAACACAACAACCACTTCAACTGCCGTTGCAGTTTATCCAAACCCGGCTACGTCTTACAGCTTTGTAAAACATCCGGTAGTTACAGGCAATGAAACAATCGGTGTCTACAACAACAATGGGATGATGCTTGCACAGGTTAAAGCATCCGGTAATCAGACAAGACTTGATGTAAGTTCATTTGCAAAAGGAACTTACCACGTTGTGTTCAGTTCCTCAACTGATCGCCAGGTTTGTAAACTTGTGGTAAACTAAAATCCTTTCGAATCCACAATTTCAGCTGGCAGGATTATTGAACCTAAGCGGATATTAGTCAATCTAAATACTTTTATCATGAGCTTAGAAAAAATTCTCATCGGGACATTATCAGGACTTGCAGCTGGATTGGCAATTGGTTATCTCACTGCACCGGATAAAGGTTCTGAAACAAGAAGAAAAATCTCAGACTCCGCAGAGGATTTGAAAAACCGTATCAAACGGTTCAGACGCAATGGTGCAGCTGAACTCGAAGAGCTGAATAGCATCTTCCAGAGGGAAGTTACCGGTTTAACGGATGATGTAAGAACCAGAGTACTTGACCTTATTTCTGCTGCTAAAGCAACCGGAAATAATCTTAAGAAAGAAATGAATTCAAACTAATTATTTATAGCTCACGGGATCAGATCAAAAGAAAAAGGCTCTAATGGACGTTAGAGCCTTTTTTGTGTGTATTATTGACCACAGCAATAGATTTGCTTGGTCAAAACCCCGGATTAACCATCTTTGCAACATGATCGTTCAGGCATATAACTTCATTGCTTCATGGCAATTGTTTCCGGAGAAAGGCGAATACCAGCACGGCAACAGACCTAAATCAGGCTACTACAGGATTCAATCCTCTGATGACAAAAAAATCATCTCGATTCATCATAGCTGGGTAACACTTGAAAACGAAGCCTTCAGTTCCGAGTTTTCAGTAATACCTGACGGCACCAGTCAACTTTTTCCAGACAACTCATTTGCTGATGAGTTAAGCGCGACCCTGGCAGACACCAATCATTTTCATGTCCAGTTCTTCAAAGCAGGTAAATCCATTATGGAAGTGATGCATAACATCACACCAAATGGATTTCTCAGGATCGTTCAAAAAAGCACTCCTTCAGAAGGTGAATCATTCACTAATACGGAGATATATCATAAGCAGATGAGTGTGCTTCCTTACGCCGCAAGTGTTTCCGGTGCTGTGATCAGACCAACCGAAGAAGGTATGATCAAACACAAGGCATTAACCGCAATGGAGGAGCAAACCAACATGCAGATGGATCAGATCCGGAGACAGATTGAATTACTTGCTCTTCAGGCGCGTGAAATCGTAGCAAGAAAAGAGCTTTCGATGATGATCTACAATGCCAAACTCAGTTTTTCTCCGGTAATAGGTCAGATCTATTATTTGTATGAAAAAAAGGATGGCGGGCACCAGGTCTCACTGATCAGCCCGCGCGAGTGGGGCAATACCACCGGTCCATTCAAAAGTTTTGTCGCAAAAGTGAAGCTTCTCGCCGACCATACCTGGGTAGAAGAACAGTAGTATTTCGGGTTATGAAAGTCGTGATTGCCATTTTTGTGGTAATTTTCAGGCTATGATTGATCTGCGTTCAGACACGGTTACCCGCCCTACCCCGGCAATGCTGGATTTCATGTTCAGATCACCGGTTGGTGATGATGTTTTTGGAGAAGATCCCACAGTAAATGAACTTGAATCATTCGCGGCAGAAATGTTCGGAATGGAAGCGGCACTATACTGCCCCACTGGCACAATGAGTAACCAGATTGCCATCAAAGCACACACACAGCCTGGTGATGAAGTGATCTGTGATTTCACGGCGCATGTGTACCAGTATGAAGGCGGAGGTATTGCATCCAACGCGGGTGCACAGGTGAGATTGATGAATGGTGATCGCGGAAGGTTCACAGCAGATGCTGTTGCTTCCTCAATAAATCCTGATGATGTGCATAAGGCCCATACTTCACTTGTTTGTCTTGAAAATACATCAAACCGCGGCGGCGGAAGCTGTTATGAGATCAGTGGTATCTCAAAGATCCGTGAGGTCTGTGAAAGGAACTCTTTACAACTGCATCTGGATGGTGCCAGGCTGTTCAATGCGCTGGTGGCAACTTCACAAACACCAAAACAATACGGAGAATTATTTCATACAATTTCAATCTGCCTGAACAAAGGTCTTGGATGCCCTATAGGAAGTGTGTTGCTTGGCAACAGGCAATTCATCAAAAAAGCGCGTAGGGTAAGAAAAGTATTTGGTGGTGGTATGCGCCAGGCGGGCTTTATGGCTGCAAGTGGTTTATATGCTTTGCAGAATCATGTTGAAAGACTTGCTGAGGATCATTCACATGCAACGATGGTTGCTGAACAACTTTCTGAAAGTTCATTTGTAAAATCTATACTGCCGGTATCAACAAATATTATCATATTCGAAGTTATTGATACAGTTAATGCGGCAGACGTGATAGCAAAACTTGCAGAATCGGGCATCAGGTGTCTGACAACATCACCAACCAGTATCAGGATGGTATTTCATCTCGACATAAATCCTGCACAGGTTAAACAGATCATTAAAACAATCAGTGAATTGAGTTTTCAATAAATAAAATAAAGCTTGTATATGCTCAGAAGTATCGACCCAACATCAACAGCAGCCTGGAAGAAGCTAACAACCCATCAGCAGACTATCGCAAAACAAAAAATGCGTGATCTGTTTTCAAATGACGCAGAGCGATTCAATACATTCAGCATTAAGGATGATAATCTTTTGTTTGATTATTCCAAGAATCTGATCACAAAAGAAACACTGACACTCCTGCTTGAACTTGCAGAAGAATGTAAAGTAAAAGACGCGATAGAAGCACAGTTCAAAGGTGACGCTATCAATGCTACTGAAGGCCGTTCGGTGTTACATACTGCATTAAGAAACTTTTCCGGCAAGCCCGTTTTGTCAGAAGGCAAAGATGTAATGCCGGATGTACTCGCCGTGCAAAAACATATGAAAGAGTTTTGTGACAAGGTACATTCAGGAGATTGGAAAGGTTATACCGGGAAGAAGATCAGATACATCGTGAACATCGGAATTGGTGGAAGTGATCTTGGACCACTGATGGTTACCGAAGCGCTGAAACCATATTGGGTAGAAGGCATCCAGCCATATTTTGTAAGCAATGTTGACGGAACACATATAGCTGAAACGCTTAAAAAAGTTAACCCGGAAGAAACACTGTTCCTGGTTGCTTCGAAAACTTTCACAACACAGGAAACCATGACCAATGCAAAATCTGCACGCGACTGGTTCCTTGAAGCTGCAAAGGATGAAAAGCATATCGCAAAACACTTTGCGGCGCTTTCAACAAATGAAAAAGATGTTGTGAAGTTTGGCATTGACAAAGAAAACATGTTCGGTTTCTGGGATTGGGTTGGTGGCCGTTACTCATTGTGGAGCGCCATCGGGTTATCAATCGCATTAACAGTTGGCTATGATAATTTCGGGCAACTTTTGAAGGGTGCACATTATACGGATAACCATTTCCGTGAGACATCATTCGATAAGAACATCCCTGTTATCATGGCGCTGGTTGGGCTCTGGTATACCAACTTCTTTGGAACTCAAACAGAAGCCATCCTACCATATGATCAATACCTGCACAGATTTTCTGCTTACTTCCAGCAGGGCAATATGGAAAGTAATGGAAAAAGCACTGCAAGAGATGGCAAACCCGTTGAATGGTCTACAGGACCAGTGATCTGGGGAGAACCAGGAACAAACGGTCAGCACGCATTTTACCAGTTGATCCACCAGGGAACAGTGATCATACCATGTGATTTCATCGCCCCTGCCATAAGCCACAATCCTCTCGGTGACCATCATGCGAAATTGTTGTCAAACTTCTTTGCACAAACGGAAGCCCTGATGAATGGAAAAACAGAAGATGAAGTGATCGCTGAATTGAAGAAGGCAGGAAAATCTGATGAAGAGATCAAAGGCATCGCCCCATTCAAGGTTTTTTCAGGAAACAGACCTACCAATTCAATCATGGTAAAACTGGTCGATCCCTATACTCTGGGCCGCCTGATTGCACTATATGAGCAAAAAATCTTTGTCCAGGGCGTGATCTGGAATATTTTTAGTTTTGATCAGTGGGGCGTAGAATTAGGTAAACAACTGGCTAACAAGATTTTACCTGAACTTGAAAACGAA
This sequence comes from Flavitalea sp., assembly GCA_040508255.1. Taxonomy (GTDB): domain Bacteria; phylum Bacteroidota; class Bacteroidia; order Chitinophagales; family Chitinophagaceae; genus DATHKG01. Next base: position 299 of record JBEVNF010000009.1, on the reverse strand, counting down.
GATAAAATAGTTTCCCACGATAGTTCTACCAATAATCTGATTAACTATTTTAAGGAATTAAGAAAATAATCCTTAATTTAAGTTTTTCAGAATTAACATAAAGACAACGCATGAAGAAATTGGTTCCGGTTGTATTATTCACACTCTGTGCGTCTGCAGCAAGTGCTCAGACTTCAAAAGAAAAAACATCAGATAGTCAGTCATTAAGTTTCGCAGAAAGTTTAAGACAGGAAGTATTAACCGGTATCAAACAGAAGATGTCTGCCGACACTTCAATGCAACGTAAGCAGGAGAATATG
>JBEVNF010000572.1:0-5002 GCA_040508255.1 Flavitalea sp. | reverse complement strand
GCAAGTCTGCGTGTGTAAGCAGTTGCGTCAGCTTCAGAGATATCAATTACCCGATCAACTCTTTTCGGATCAAAGATCTTTGGAAGATAAGCGGGTGGCCATCTTCTGATACCGGGTATAGATGATTCATCGGTTGGCTGACATCCTACGATCTGCACATCGGAGTTCTGCTCTTTCAGATACATTGATGTTCCCATAATTGTACCCGTTGTACCCATCGAGCTTACAAAATGAGTGACACCTCCATTGGAGTCGCGCCAGATCTCAGGACCAGTGCTCTTATAATGTGCGAGATAATTATCGTGATTTGCAAACTGGTTCAGCATATAATATTTGCCGGTTGCAGCCTGTTCTTCCGCATAGTCGCGACAAACTTCCATATTGTCAAGCAATACCACTTTTGCTCCGAAAGCCTCCATTGAAAGTACTCTTTCACGTGTGGAAGTGGATGGCATGATCAGTTCGATCTTAAGACCAAAAAGATTTGCCATCAATGCCATAGCTATACCTGTATTGCCACTTGTTGCTTCAATGAGCGTAACATCTTTATTGATCTCACCACGTTCAACGGCACTGCGGATCATGTTAAGGGCTGGTCTGTCCTTCACACTCCCACCGGGATTGTTACCCTCAAGCTTGGCAAAAATTTTTACGCGTGGATTTCTTACAATTCTTTGAATTTCGACCATGGGCGTATTGCCCACTGTATCCAGAACACTTGGCATGAAAAGATTTTGATTTATACTTCTGACACCAACGCTTATGCGAAGATGTCTAATTCAGAATTTTATTTACATCAACTGTGATCTCGGGACGATGGTAAACCAATGAGCGCGGTGGAATACTTTTCGTGAGCCATACATTACCACCAACAATGCTATGATGTCCAACAACCGTATCACCACCCAATATTGTTGCACCTGCATACAGTATCACGTGATCTTCAACCGTTGGATGACGTTTTGTATTTGCCATACTCTTATCAACACTCATTGCACCAAGCGTAACACCCTGGTAGATCTTTACATAACTGCCGATCTTTGCGCTCTCCCCGATCACGGTTCCTGTTCCATGATCTATAAAACAATACTCACCAATCTCTGCGGCAGGATGTATATCTATTCCAGTTTTCGCATGCGCGTACTCACTCAGTATTCTCGGTAACAAAGGCACCTCAAGCTTCAACAGTTTATGCGCAACACGGTAAAAGCAAAGCGTATAGAAACCAGGATATGCGCGTATTACTTCAAACTCACTCTTCGCTGCCGGATCACCATCAATAAACGAAACAACATCTGCATTCAATAGTCGCAGCAACTCAGGCACATATTCAAAAAACTTTTTTGCTACAAACTTATTGTTGCAATCAACACAGGCGGTAGTTGCATTCAGTATATCTATCAGCTCGGCTTCCAGTGTCTTAAAAGCTTCAGCAAGTTGTTCAGTTGATGAAAACTTTGCATCAGACATTTCCGGGTACAACAGGTGTATCAATCTTGTTGCCCATCCCGCAATCACTTCATTTGATGGCACTGAATCTTTCTCGTACTGTCGCGCAAGCAGCTGTATCAGAAACTCTTTATTCACCTGGATCTTTTTTTCTTATAATACCTCAATCGGATTCAAACCCTGGAAGGAATCACAACAAGCGAACCACCGCTTTGTTATGATTCTGTCATAAAAATAAGGCAGTTTTCTGCTAAAACTTACATTCCGCTGTTAAAGGGTACAGAAATCCACCAATTTAGTCGGGTTTTTGATGTTTCAAATCCTGATATTTGTCAAAAAACCTTTATGATAGCTATTCCGGGTGGCCCATGGCCCTGGTACATTGCCGGTCCGCTGATAGGACTGATCGTACCCGCCCTGCTCATCACAGGGAACAAACATTTCGGTATTTCTGCTAACCTCCGGCATATCTGCGCGGCTGTACTTCCTGCAGGCATACCCTTCTTTAAATACAACTGGAAGAAGGAAAGCTGGAACCTGTTTTTTGCGGCGGGGATCCTGCTGGGTGGCTTTATCGCAGCAGGGTTGTTAAGTGATGATCAGCCTGTACAAATGTCCCAGGCTTTATCCGGCGAGCTATCCGGCTATGGCATAACTGATCAGTCAGGATTGCTCCCTCCACAGATCTTTAACTTTGAATCACTGCTTACAATACGTGGGTTTCTCTTATTGGTTGTGGGTGGCTTTCTTGTTGGCTTTGGAACAAGGTATGCCGGTGGTTGCACCTCGGGTCACTCGATCATGGGGTTGAGTTCACTGCAATGGCCATCGCTTGTTGCCACGATCAGCTTTATGGTTGGCGGACTCATCATGGCCAACTTCATTCTTCCATTGATTTTAAAATTATAATGATGATCACTTCAGAAAAAGTTGTTATCACCAGCAGGGGTTTATCAGGTACAGAATCTGAATTTTCGGAAGAAGCCACTCCGGTGGCAGGCAAGTGCCTTTTGTTTAATTTAAGATACCTTTTGTTTGGCTCTTTGCTTGGTATTGTGTTTGTGAAAGGAGAGATCATATCATGGTACAGGATCCAGGAGATGTTCAGGTTTCAAAGCTTTCATATGTATGGCGTGATAGGATCTGCGGTGATCACAGCAATGATTGCAGTATTTCTAATAAAGAAAATGGGAATACGAGCTGCCGATGGAAGTGTGATCAGTTTCCCGGCAAAGCAATTCAATAAAGGACAGATTTTCGGAGGGCTTATGTTTGGTCTCGGATGGGCCATGACAGGCGCATGCCCCGGACCTTTGTTTGCACAAATAGGAACCGGGGCACTGGTTGTTATTGTTGTGTTGTTAAGCGCAATTGCCGGCACCTGGGTTTACGGAAAACTAAAAAATTAGCCCATATAAACATTCCCAAACCTGTCCGTAGCTTTCACCTTGATCTCTTTTGCCTCTTTCGAAGGCGTGCAGTAAAACAGGTGATCAGTCAAAGTCGGATCAACCCATGGATGTTTGGATGGCAAGGCAGCGCCAAGATGCAACTCAACAGCAAGCGGGTCCAGCCCTACCCTTTGTTCCATCAATCCTTTGTTAACACCATCCTCAAACCATTCGATCTTCCACTTCGGATCCCAGTTCCAGACATTGGCAGCTACTTCATCGGGCTTATCCGCAACTTTTCCTCTCGGATAAACACGGAGCTGATGATCCTTTGGTTTTCCCGTTGATTTGTAATACCATTTCAGTTCACTGCCATCAACTTCATAAACCGCATAGCCATTCGGGCTTCCATCAGTACAGATCGGGCCGGTCCACCATGCACCGCAAACTGTTCCATGCACATGGATCATGCGGTTATCCATTTCAACCTTTTCGTTGATATGTGTGTGGCCAGACATGATATGAGCCTGGAACTTTGACAACAAACGATATAGTTCTTTCCTGTTGGAAACAGTTCCGCCAAGTTCTTCTTTTTTGTTGTTGCGTCGCGCAGCACCACTTTCAACAGGTATATGCAAACTCACCACAACTGTTGAACCTTCCTTTACCAAAGCAAGATCCTGTTCGAGCCATCTTAGTTGATTCTCGGTGACATAACCAATGTACTCCTTGTTCTTGCCGATAAAGAATACATCATCAAGTGTGATATAATGTATGTCTCCGCGATTGTATGAATAATAGGTCGGACCAAACTGCTTTTGAAAAGTATCAGATGAATGATCATCTGTTCTTGCATCAAGATCCATATCATGATTACCGATCACATTGAAGAAAGGTATACCAGCGATCTTCAGCGCCTGGCGATAATCTTCAAACAATTCAAAATGATCCCATACAAGATCACCACATCCGATACCATGCATCAAAGTACCCGCAGGATATCCGGCAACAAGTTGTTTAAGATCGGGTGCAGATTGGGTGAGCAATAGGTTTGCATCTTCTTTTGAAATGATCTGTGTATCGGCCCAAACTACAAACGCGTGTTTTTTGTCGCTTACAGCAAGCTTATTCAATTTGAAATCGGCATTGAATACCCCTTCTTTTTTTGTGATCGGAACATAGTAAACGGCACAACCATTATCTACAGGAAATTCATAGCCGGCAGGTATGCTGATATAAACGAAGCGTGCTGCTTTGTCACCTGCGAAAGAATATGAACCATCTGCTTTTGTTGTTGTAACTGTAACACCATCAGTCACCGCCACACCGGCAATACCTTTACCATTCGAATGTACTTTACCTTTCAGTGTATAGATCCCGGATTCATTTATGCCGGGTGTGGCCGTAACTGCTGCAGGAAGCGTGAATGCACCACCTGCAAGACCAAGATATTTTAAGAAGTTTCTTCTGTTTTGCATTTGAATATATTTTTCCGATTGAATCTTATTTCTCCCACCAAACTTTTGTGTTAATATCATCACCGCCCATTGACTGTACAGCGAGTCTGTAGTTCTCAGGATTTGTTGACTGGATATTTGGCGGATATCTGAATCTTACCGGCATCACACCATTATTCAGCATAGCGCTGGTTGTTGGTAGCACAGGATAACCGGTGCGACGGTATTCAAACCAGGCCTGGTAATCAGCAAAGAAAAGTCCATAGTATTTCTGAAGAATAATACGCTCAAGTGTACCATCGTAGGCCGCCGCGGGGTTAGCGAAATAATTTGCAGGCATGGTTGCTCCCCATTGCTCGATGGAAGCCTTTACCCCTTTTTCATAAGCTGTTTTTGCAGCAGCCTCGTTGCCAAAATGATGTTCAGTTTCTGCTTTGATAAATTCAAGTTCTGAATAAGGCATTATCACTGAAGTCATTGGTGCGGTTGCAAGCGCAACAAGAAGATTTGAAGGCAGATAATCAATCTGCATATCTGTTTCATAACCACTCTGAATGCCCTTGTAACCAATGTTGGTTGTTCCTGCAAGATCTCTCGCCTGCGATGACCATCGTGGTAATCTTGGATCGTTGAAATTATTCAGGTTATCTATAAAAAATTTACCTGCCGCACGGAATGTGGTAAAGTCAATTGCCCTACCCCATG
>JBEVNF010000367.1:0-4613 GCA_040508255.1 Flavitalea sp. | reverse complement strand
ACTTTGCAAGCTATAACTGGTCGAACGGAACAACAATGAACCGGCTGATCATACGAAATGCAGGACGGTATACACTTGAAGTAAAGGATGCAGATGGATGCATTGGTTCAGACACCATACTCGTGAGTACAAGACAATGCCTGATGGATGTGTATATCCCAAATGCGTTTACTCCTAACCGTGATGGCAAGAATGATGTGTTCAAACCGGTGACATTCGGAACACCACTTTCATACAGATTAACCATTTACAATCGTTGGGGCCAGATGATATTTGACACCACCGATTCATCAAAAGGCTGGGATGGCTATATCAATGGCGTACGACAGGGTAACGGAACTTACGCCTATACCCTTTCCTACCAGATTGAAGGTTTTGAACCGATGTTAAAAAAAGGAACAGTGACGCTTATAAACTAAATAAAACTGAAGGTTACCTGACGTTCTTCCACCATTGCGTGAAGACCTGCGAGCTATCGGAAAGGTTCACCATCTCCCCGATCATTGGAGTTACAAGTCTGTACGGTTTATCTTTCGCAAGCCTCGTCATTTCTTCCAAAGGTTCATCCCACGGATGTTTCCCAAGTGTGAATTTCGAGTTGTGAACAGGCAGCAGATTTTTTGCTTTCAACTGCAATGTCGCTTCCGCAACTTCTTCGGGCAACTCATGTACCGATTGCCAGGCTTTATCATATTGACCACATTCCATGATTGCCCAATCTATCACCGGAAATTTTGCTGCTACGGCTCTGAACCTGTCAGTATAACCGCCGTCACCACTATAATACACTGTAAGCTTTGGAGACTGAACAATAAACGATAACCATTGACTCTGATCCCTTGTAAAAGCGCGACCAGAAGTATGATGCGTGTTATCTGTGTAGATGTTGAATCCCGGCTTTATCTCAACTTTCTCAAACCAATCCTTTTCAATGATCTGCCCTGCAGCATAACCCCAACGCTCATAGTGTGCACCTGCGCCGATGCCGCAGATCACGAATTTCACTTTCGACTGTAAAGCTTTTGCAGTTTGATGATCAAGGTGATCATAATGATCATGCGACAATAGCATATAATCGATGGATGGAAGATCTTCAGCAGAATAAATATCACTTCCTTTACAGGATCTTACACCCCATGGCAAAGGTGAGGCTTTACCACTGAAAACAGGATCAACAAGGATCTTTACACCATCCAGTTGCATATAAAAAGAAGAGTGACCAAACCATACCAACACATTGCTATCTACGGGAATTTGGCTCAGATCTGTCTTTACAGAGGGAAGAGAATCTTCGGGTTCACGACGAGGATATTTTTTGAAGATGATATTCCAAAGTTCACCACCAATGCTGTAGCCAGGTGTGATCGTAGGCTTTTCAATTTCATTTCTGAACTGACCGTCTTTGTAATATTTAGATTGCTTTACCAATTCAAGCCTTTTCCCTTCAGGAAGAGCGCCGAATTGTGGTTGCCTGATATAGAAAAACACAGTAACCGCAATTACTATCACCAGAATCAGAAATACCAACATCACCTTTTTCAGGATCTTTAAAAAACGCTTCATGCAAGTGGGTTACCTGTTTTAGAAACAATCAATAATATTTCGACTTATTTCGGGAAGGCAATTTAGGTACAGTTACTGTATCTGCGGATGCTTTTAACTGATCATGCTCCGGAAACTGATCAAAAGGCAGATTCGAAGGTCTGCTAACAGCATTCACCGTTCGCACAGAACCCAGTAGATGCTTAACTTGTGGCGACATGTTATTCGGAGCTGCGTTTACAAGTATCCTGTTGATAACAGTTTTAGACAGCCATCTCGCCAATGGAAAATTGAGGATCGTATCTTTTGCACCATCTTCATTAACATCTACTTTATTGATCAGATCCTTTAGAATTTCCTCTTCAAGTTTTCTCTTTGCAGGATTAGCAACAACACCTGTATATCTTGAGTCAACTATAAATCTCGGATTCAATGTTACAGGAATAAACGATACAAGTGAATCCACAGCACCGATGAACTTCGCTCTTTCTTCAAAGTACGATGCGCTTCCTTCAAAAGGCTGACTGAATAATGTTTTCAAAGGCTGCAATGCGGTTGGTTCGCTTGGCCTGGGCTTGTATAATTGTTTCTCACCCGCCCCGTTTTTCAAATAGACAATATATATCCTGTATTTTTTTGATGGAGGATCGTTGTCAAGCATCAGACTCAATTGCTGATAAATTTCAAGCGTAGACTTTAAACCTGAATTCTCATGGTAACCACCGTCAACAAAACTACCAAGACTATCAATATAAACAGGCGCGCTGAAAAGCGGAAACAGTTCGCTTGTATTACATGCCTGTCCGAGTGAAATTGGCTTCTTACGTGAAACAGAGATCTTTTTGTTTTCATCGGTATACAGTGAGTCGTCATACAGATATCCAGATATGTCAATGGCATCATTAAAATATCTGTCACTTAGCCTTATTGATGATATGATCCCTCTCCTGCCATCATTGCTTCTGCAGGTATTTATCAAAGTGATGGGTGTGTACTGCCTGTATTTCAATGCACCATCCCTTTGCTCATAGAAGTAATACATAAAATCCTTTTTCAGCGACATAGCCGAATCAGGAAACATACGATCATTAGTTCTTTCATCGTTAAACAAGCTGAACATTGATCTTGTGGTTGCTTCCGCCTCTTCAGTTTGCAGGGTTGTGTTCCTGTCGTTGGTCCAGTTACCGGGAACTATCGATTTGTACAGATCCGTCAGCAGTAATCCACGTATTGAACTTCCTACAAAATTATTTGCGTAGATCTCAGCAGGAAATTTTAACCACGCACTGTCAGTACGATCAGCGTACCTCGTTTTATCCCAGTAACTAAAAACCGTACTCAAACCCACAGAACTTCCTGAAACGGTTGAAATAGAAAAGATATGATTACGGAACTTACCCATCGTTTCATAATCAAAGTTGATAAGATTCTGACTCAGCCATAACCCTGCCCTTGATCCACCTCCTTCGCCGCTTACCAGCACTATCGGGTATGGTTCTTCGGATTTATTTGCTTCTATCTCAAATTTCAGTTCCGCATATCTGTCAGCAAAATTATCACGCGCCCTGCCTTTAAATGACGTACCAGTAGGATTTTTATCCATAGTATAATGGTTCACATTGGCCTTCCACAAACCGGTGGCAACAAGCAATACTCCTGCTACCGCCACAAATGCGAACACCAACTGACGTTTAACACCTGCGCTGAAAAAATAAAATAGAAAGTCGATCGCAAACACATACACCGAGAACATATACAGTAACAAAGATTCCGGAGCGATACTGATCCGGAAAGGACGAAAGTAAATGAACAGGATAACAAGTATATGTGCCCCAAAAATGCAGGCATACAAAACAGTATTTGCTCTGTACCTGTTATAGGATGACCTGTTAAAATAAACAGGGTTTTTGTGCCGCTCCTCGATATACGCATCTACGTTGTGATAAACAAGGAACATCAATATGGAAAGAAGATAAAGATTGATAGCATAAATTATCTTCATTGATGTGTACTCAACCTGGAACCTCCTGAAAAAATACAGTGTTGACAAGATCAGGATCAAGCCTATAATAAGCATAAGCTGTCTTCTCAGCTTTGATTTTTTGATCGGGGTATTCAGAAATGTAAGCAGGAGCATCACTACAACAGCGAAACCTACAAACCACCACCCACTGATATTGAACAACGACATCGCAAGTAACCAAAACGGGATCAGTGGCAAAACACGGTGCATAAAGAAAAGGTGCTGCCGGAAAGGTGATCGGGTCTCGTCAAAACCATCTGCAGCTCGTTTTCTGTTTTCTTGTTTTTGAAAAAGAAAAGCAGGTATGATCCACATCGAAACAGACAAACTTGTAACAGCAAGTGTTGTGAAGATCACGCGACGATAACCGTAAAGACCGCCAGGTTCAAACAGACTCACTATCAGGTCACGCCCCTGCGACATCTTCATAATGATCAACCAGAACAATACAAGGAATATCAATTCAACAGCTGCATCTTTCAGCGTTTGCCATGCAAGTATGGGGGCTATGAGAAATAACTTGAAGACAAAATGGACATCTTCCCGGGAATAATATTGTTTATAAAGGAGCTCAACATAGGTCTTTAGTCCATTGTTAATGTATTCCATGCTCGTCTTTTTCGCAGTTGCGTGAAAAGTCAGTTCTTTTGTTCACTGTGATGTCCCAATTATTTCGATGTACCCGACACTGGCATAAACCTTGTCGTCAGATCAGGATCCTTCATATCCTTGTCAAAAGGGAACATTGGTCTTTTGATCCTCTTGTAAGGAAGTTGTTCAATTGCCTGATCAACACCTCCAGGCGTAAGCGCCATGATCCAGTCTGCACGCATCGCATACAACTCTGGTTGCAGATAACCGATCTTCACCACCACGATGTCAGTTTTACGTGGTGACAGACCAAGTCTTGTGAAATCAATTTCATTATGATAAGGCTTACGTTTTTGCGTAACGATTATGTTTAGGCTTCCAACCTTTACCACAACCTCTACTGCTGCATCGCGATCACCTTTTTCAATTGCCGTCACTGTACCAACAATATGTGCAG
>JBEVNF010000565.1:0-7886 GCA_040508255.1 Flavitalea sp. | reverse complement strand
CACCACGACTGGCATAAGCCCGCGCAAGAACAACTTCAAGATTATACAGAAAGCAGTTCAGATCTACGGGAATCAGATCAGTAGTTTGAATAGTCGAGATATTTTTCCCATCAGCGAACCAACGGCTGCTGAAATCCCATCCGCTTTCTGCTGCGGACCTGAGATCCCGGTTCATCTTTTGTTTCTTTGGCTCTGGTAAACCTTGCGATAAGGTTTCATCTTCATAATAAGATTCCTGGCGGGGAATATCAAGCTGATCATAATACCTGTTCAGGATGCTTCCATCAGGCATTTTCACAACATGCTTTGTAGGTGCTGATTTATCCATCCAGTAATCATATTCTTTTTCAAGCCCGGCAAGATAGATAGCAAATGACGCATTGCCATTCATTTCTGCAACAAGCTCAACCATGAATGAATACAGTGGCGGCTGTGATCTGCTTAAATAGTACGATCTGTTTCCGTTTGGTATATGCCCGTATTGATTCAGAAGATAGGTGAAGTTGTTGACCATATTCTCAATCAGCGCTTTTTCACCACTCTCTTTTAAACCAAGCATCGTGAAATAGGAATCCCAGTAATAAACTTCACGGAATCTTCCGCCGGGTACAACATATGGATAAGGAAGAGGTAATAATGAGTTGCCTTCAACTACTGCAGCGTCCTGTTTACGGGAAAGCTGCGCCCAGAGTTTTTTAATATGGGCCTTCACATCTTTATCGACAGGTCCGGTAACTTTCCTGGGAGTATCGGGAATAGTAAAATTATCAGTAACAAATTTTTTGAGATCGGCTGTTGAATCCTTCAGGAGAATATTATAGTCATACACAATATTCAGAGGCTTTCTTTTTGGTATTGCATCAACAAAGGTTTTACCATCCGGGAAAATACGTTTAAGCTGAACCTGCTTAAAAAGATCTCCATAGAACTGATCCGGTGTGGTTATTGTTTGCGCGTCTGCCATAATTCCAGTAGTTAAATACAGGGCGACCGAAAGAAATAGTATTCTGATCATGTCTGCTGATTAGTCTACTAAATTAGCTAAAAAAAAACATCCCGTAGAAACGGGACGTTTACCATATTAATATACATAACCAAAGAAACGTTAATGCATACGCATCATAATTTTATTGCGAGCGACATATTCATATTTCTTCCTTCAGATGGCCATACACCCGGGCCGGGATAGAACATAGGTCGTTTTGTGAAATATTGTTTGTCTGCAAGATTGTTAAGATTAAGTCGAAGCTCAAGCGCATTTGAGATACGCACCATTGCATTCAGATCGATAATGCCGTATGAAGGCACAATTCCGGTTGCTCCCGTTGCTGCTGGTGGCGTTACAGTGTTCAATGCATCCGCAAAGGTTTTCGCGGTATAACTGTACAATGCACCAATCGTAAAACGACCTGCGCGGAACGTTGCTCCTGATCTTGATATCACATCAGGTGCAGATTCTACTTTATTGCCTTTGATATCTACATTGTCATTACCTGATTTCAGCTGACCACTCACATAACGTGCATTCATAAGCGAAGTTGATGTGTAAACATTTAATGCCACATTTTCACCAAACTTCCAGTTGCCCTGGATCAGCATTTCAAGACCAAAAGTTCTTGAATCACCAATGTTTGTACGATATGTGTAAAGATTGCCGTTGTCGTCAGTCAACGCAAGTGTTCCAAACCTGTTGTTGTATTGCAGCAAATAACCTGTTACATCAAAGCTCAGGAAACCGGCAGTACCTCTTACACCTGCTTCGAGGTTATATCCATCCGCATCACTAATGTCCGGATCAACTCTTTCGATAGTTGATGAAGGGATAAGATCCTTGAATGCCATTGCGCGATATGCCTGTGAGAATGCCGCATAAATTTCGAGGTCACGATTTGCTTTGTAAGAAAGGTTTGCGCCAAACAGCGGAAACTTGTGATCCATTGAAACCGGGATCTTTTCAGTATCATAATAACTGATGGTTCCCGTCAAATCAGTGCCACCTGTTTCAACACGAACACCAATACCTGCTTTCAGTTTGGATGTGAGCTGAATATTGTTTTCCGCGAATACAGCGAAGTTTTGCGTTTTAAGATAAAGATCACGCCCCCAGGTGTTATCAACACGACTCAGATCAAAATCAGAACCTGTGGTTCCTTTACCAAGTTGTGAACGGTTAAGATCATTGTTCATGTACTGAACTCCACCTGCAACTACATTCTTGAATTGTCTGATAGCATAGTGATGCAGTACTCGTAGTTCTGTGGTGTAACTCCTGAACCTGTCAATATCAACCTGGCGGTTGTTATAATCCATGGTTGCAAGGTTAATGGTATCACGAACATTTGTTGGCTTATCATACATCACACTGCTTCTTTTTCCAAGCACGGCAGAGCTTGTAAGCTGAAGGCTGGTCCTGCCAGATATATTCCAGTTAATCTTTACAGAAGGAACGTGAATGTCTGGATTAAAGTAATTGCGTGAACGTGTTGCCTGTTTTGGATCCGCTTCAAACTGAGCATCGGTAAGAGGACCCGGAATACGATAAACATATTCTGATCTTGCCCATTCAACCTTGATCGAAAGATTATCAGTTGGCTCATAGGTAAGCGAAACCTGTTGTGCTTCAGAATCGGTATGTTCATTCTTTCTGTAACCATCGCGTGATTTGCGATACATGTAGGCATAGTAACGGAACTTACCAACCTTGCCGCCAACTGCATTGAAGGTGCTTAATTGTTTGTATGATCCGTAACTGTTGATACTTTCAAAGCCTATCTTTTTTGTACTGTCACCCTGCTTTGAAATATAGTTCAGCATACCACCAAACTGTGCACCATATTGCAACGATCCCGTACCACGAACCAGTTGTATACGATCAATACTTTCGATCGGCATGCTGTAGTGGCTTGCAGGATATCCATACATATCCGAGTTGGTTATCACACCATCTTTACGAATATTGAATTCCCATCCACGGTGCGGATCAAGCCCACGTGCAGATACGTTTAGCTGGTTACCTGCGCCATCCATATCATATACAAATACGCCTGGTACTTTACTGAAAAGTTGCCTTGCTACTTTATTGGTGATATCGCCTTCTTTCTGTAATAAATTGATCACTTCGGTTTTCTTACCTGCATAGATGTATGTCTCCACAACATCAGGCAGAGGTTTGATGCCCGGTGTTCCGGTTCGTATCAGGTAGATACTGTCGAGTGATTTATAATTGGCTGTATCCTGCGCATTGAGGTTTGCGAATGCAATCACCATCAATACAACAGACAATACTTTCTTTTTGTGTTTCATCATCCCTTGATGTCTGTTAATTACCGGCGCCATCATTTTGTGCGCGCGTAATTGCATAGTTTCCGATATTTTTCCCAACCTGCAATCCTATTTCGCAATCGCTGCGGAAGTGAATACCTGCATACATGCGTGATGCAGATGCTTCCTGGGCCATTGCTTTGTACACTTCTGCTTTCTCAGGAACCAGGTGCGCCAGGATTGTTGAAGCAGCACCGCTGAAAGTTGAGTGACCAGATATATAGGCCGGGAAGTTTGGAATACCGGTAAGTGTTTTGATCTTTGGATCCATCTGTGTAGGACGTGGATTAAAGTAAAAATATTTTGTATCCCAGCAAACGATTGCCGCATCCATGAGTGCCATATTTACCAGCGCCATATTTCTCGCCCAGCGCACTTCACTGAAATTTTTTGTTATGAAATCATCAGCAGCAATTGCGTCCCAATGTCCGGGAGGCGTTGAAGTTCCTACACCATCTGCCCAAAAATGAACAATACGATAATGCTCTCTCGTATCATTTTTTGTGAATTCAAGGATCTCTGCTGTTTCTTTTTTCATTTGTTCTGAAGCAACCGGTGGTGGCGGGCCAGGCCTGAGTGACACCGCAGTTGCAGAATCAAACAGGAATGGTTTTACGACCCCAAACACCGGAAGCATCGGAGGGCGTTTTGGAGATTCAAGACTGTACCATGGTGTTTCCCCCCTTGCCATACAATCTGTTTCGAGTTTGGTCCACATGGTTTGATTACCGACTGCAGCACCGGCACGATCACCCCTTGCGCGTGCCACGAACTTTTGAGCAACGAGTTTACCAAGCGCTTCGCCAGCATCGATATCACTGCGCACGTTCGCGCCTGAGATAATTCTTGCTCTTTTATGTTCTTCTGCTTTCAGGGCAACATAATCCTGGTCACCAGGAAAGAGCAATTTCATCATTTCGATAGCAACACCTGCAAGAACTGCGTCTTCTGATGGGTAAGACGGCAGATCTGATTTGTTAACCAGTGTCTTGATTGTACTATCAACCTTATACGGCGCGGCCCTGTTGTATTGCTTCTTGTAATACCAGGCAGCAACAAGGGCATCGTACTGCGCAGCACTAAAATAAGCATAGGCACGCGCCGCGTAAGGAGGATTTGCGAACGGAAACAAAGGATAGGCTAATGGATTATTGGCATTTGGGAAAGGATATGTGCGATCCTCGTTCTGATAAGGAGGCAAATTATGTTTTGACACAAGTTCACGCATGATCTCGTTCCATCTCAATACGCCACCTGCAGCCCAGTATTCTACCGACTTTTTTTCTTCCGCAGAAAGGTTCTTTTGAAATGATCTGATCTCGCTTAGTTGTGCGATATAATCAGGTGTTGTTGTCGCGCCAGGTGCTGCAACAGGAATTTCAGATGCTGAGGTAAGCAGTACTGTTTTCCACGTACCAGCTTCCACATCGTTGTTTGAAGGTGCAAGCGCAGGCAGGTTATCGGTACGGCCCTCAGTGTCTTTGGAACATGCCATCGGCATCAGCATTGCTGTGATCGCAATGATCGATATCCCGGTTATTAATTTTCTCATACAAATTTCTTTTATACAGTTTAGTTAGTGGCTTTAGGTTTTTTGTTGAAATCAAACACATACATGATCCCGCCATTTGCTGCAAGTGCCTGACCGAAGTTTCTGCCGGCCAATACATAGGATCCTCCAAGCTGAAGACTCATACCTGGAAATGCTCTCGGGTTACACTTAAATGCAAGACCCGCAGAGGTTGCATTCATCTCATTACTTGGAAAAGGCATGTTGTTTCTTGTGATATCAAAACCACCAAGCGTTGTCATATTGTTCAGAATACCTTCAACTCCAAACATTCCACCACGATAGCCAAGACGAACCTGGAAGTTCATTGCATCAGGCATATCTACCTTATTGGTGTATTGTGGTTTATCGGTATAATAATAATCTCTGTCGATTTCGATATTGCTACGGTAGGTATATGCAGCAGTACCTGTGATAAACATATGTTTGTACTCATAATCCGCAAGTAGACGACCTGTGAGTGTTCTGGCACCGAGACCAATGGCCAGTGGCTGAAAATCAGCAACGTAATCGCTAACCGGCATCGAATAACCGCCAACGGCGATCAGCTTGAATTTTCCTTTGCCGATCTTGCTTTCAATCATCTTGTATTTCAGCATCAGGCTCAGATCCTGTAGTCCATTCACACCATGCAGTGTGCCGGCAGAGGCTTTGGTCCATACATATGGCAAACTGAACAAAACATTGAGTTTGTTACTGATACCATAGTTACCCATCCAGGTTACAGATTGAGTAGTGATGTGACCAAGGTTTTCGTTTGTTCGTTTTAATTTTCCTTCCCAGTAATGATCCCAGTCGCTGATACCATACTGAAATCCCGTACAGAGATTGTTTTTGTTCATCATGATCCCATCCACATCGGTCTGGGCTTTTGCAGGAGCAGTCAGCATCAGGCCGAATGCGCTGCCGAGAACAGCTAGTTTTAGTTGGTTTAAAGAAATCTTCATCGCAGTTGCTTAAGGTTTTGGGTTCTAATTTTGGTTATGTTTTAAGGTTGAATCCTGATTTAGTGTGGCCAGCTTCTGGCCTTTTTTCATTTCTAGTTTTGTGAACATATAATTTGCGATATCAGTTCCCTGCTTAATACCTGCTTCAACAGCGATCCTGTAATGTATTCCGCCATACAGCCTGCTTAGTGATGCCTCATTTGCTGCATCGATCACTGATTTGAACTTCCTGTCGGGCCAGCCCCAAGGGCGTTCTGTTGAATCAACAAATGCCTGGTTATCGCCATAGATCCGGGTCAGTACTGTTGAAGCGGCACTTGAAATAACGGAATGTCCGCTTGTATATTCAGGAAACGGTGGTGTTTGCAACCTTGGTTTCCAGTTGTTATCTATGTACAGATTGATATAAGTCTCGGGGCGTATGAGGCTCCAGTGATATTTAGCATCCCAACAGGCGATAAATCCATCCATGATACCAAATGCCACTGCTGTGTATGTGTGAACGGTTGCGCTGAAATCAGCCTTTGCATTTTTACAGATGATCCCGGTGATACCCATCCAGTGACCACCTGGTGTCATTGCTTTTGTTGCATACATCACATGCCCCACAACATTCATTTTGAAACCATTACAATCCCAGAAGTCTGCAGTGGCCACATGCTCTTCCTGCGCGGCATTTCCTATCTCATATACTTCATGCACCATTTTGTAAAACTTACTGGTTGAATCTTTACTGAAAGGATGTGGAGGCACTGGTCTGAACATATTTGATGAATCCATCACAATTGTTCTGATCGTCATCCATTTTGGTTCAACTGCCGAGAAATATGCCGGTGGAGTCGGAACCCATTTCCCTTCGTCATTGTTATTGACAGTGTATTTGGGAGCCGATCTTGTTTCAGCATATTTATCCTTTTTACTCCAGTCAAGCACTGATTTTGCAACGGCCACTCCATAGGCGACAGAGTTTTCAAAAACATCATCAGGCATCCCATTATCCTTTGCAAGCATGTTCAGAGTATCAATGATCGCATCGGTTTTGTCTTTGGAGAAAGTGAGTGTTTTACCAACTTCCATAAATGCCGTGAGTGCTGCAAACTCTGCGTTGATCTTTTTCGTTGAATCGGGTGATGGTGATGCATTGTAGCCGTTCAGCTGTCCTTTCAAAGACCTGTAATCTTTTGAAGTATGGGCGATCACCTCGTAAGCAGCCAGGTGCGAATACGCATAGATTCTGCTTGCTACCGGAGGATTGAAGATATCGTAGGTGATAACTTCTGTAAGATTAGAAACCGTTTTACTGTACAGTATCGGGTTTTTCATCACCGCCTCATAATCTGTTTTTGTGTTACACGCATTGAGTAGCACAAGGATTGTTAAACCCACAATGATTCTGACCATAAAAAATTCAATGAAAGAGAATGATCCCGTGTACGAAACTTTTCAATTTCGCCGGACCTGTGAATAAAAAGGAAGTTAGCTGAGTTCAGGAGGCTGACCGGGGATCATACCTGTAAAGGATAGGATCAGATCCGTATCGGCAGAAGCTTGCGTGGTGATAGCTGCAACCGGCGCATTTATGCGCCAATCGTTATTTTCAGCCTGGTACTCATTGAAGAGACCTTTAAATGCAAATGAGTTTGATTTTTCTGACTTTTTTCCCTGCTGATCCTGTTGAAGATCATTTACCATTTTAAAATAATCATCGCCGGCACTTTTGATCTTCATTCTATCCTGATCAGCAATACAAAGCACAACAAGCTGACCCTTTTCAATCTTGCGCTTTACATATCTGTATTGCACACCATTGATCTCAATTTCGCCGTTAAAACGCTCAAATTCAGCCTGGTCGTTCTGGTAAGCCATGTCGAGAGACACGCGCATTTCGACGAGATTGGATTCGTCGTAGTCGTTGTTGTCCAGTCTTGCTTCGAGTAATTTACCTGCCTGGGTGAGCATAATATCAGTAACGAACCGGTATCCGATCCAGTTGAACAGCAGGAGGCTGAGTAACGATATAGCAGCAAACTTCTTCAGGCAGTTAATTT
>JBEVNF010000557.1:0-6763 GCA_040508255.1 Flavitalea sp. | reverse complement strand
TGATGCAGTGGCCGGCTTGTTTATAATGTTATTTGCGTGTTTCAGAATCTCGAGAACAACTCCATAAATTCCTGCCTGCGTGAACGCGAAATACTGATGGTAGTACCATCATCCATAATAACATAACCACCTTCACCACGAACAAATTTTTTGATGCGGTTAATATTTATAAGGAATGAATTATGTACGCGGAAAAAGTCTGGGCCTGATAAAGCTTCGTCTATGTCTTTCAAAACTTTAGACACCATGATCTTTTTTCCTGTTGTTAAAACAATATTGGTATAGTTGCTTTCTGCTTCACAATAAATGATATCTCCTGTTGAAACAAAGATCATCCCGTCATTTGTTGTAAGCGCAATACGTTGAACAGTTTGCTTTGGCGTTTGCCTTATATTTTCCAGCAATAATTTTATCTGATCAGTTGAAGGCGCAGATCTTTTTGCTTCTATCCGTTTGATCGTTTCTTTGAGATCATCCGGATCAACAGGCTTAAGTAAATAATTCAGCGCACTGTATTTAAATGCCTTTATTGCGAACTGATCATAAGCTGTGCAGAATACAACATCAAAGAAAAGTTTATCAAACTGTTCCAGCATATCAAACCCATTCATGTGTGGCATCTCGATATCAAGAAACACTACATCGGGTTTATAATGGTGTATTGCTTCCATGCCTTTTTCGGCAGAGTTGCACATGGCTTCAATCTTTATCTGCGGACAATAGGTTTTCAGCAACCACTCCATCATCTCAAGGCTGTTGCTCTCATCATCAATCAAAACACATTTTATCATATTGGAATTTTGTAGCTGGTTTAGTACAGGTTGCGGCTTTAATGTCTTGTGCATAATATGAAGTTTACAAAATCGGAATTTTTAATACCACCTTTGTCCCTTCTGCGATCTTCCTTTCATCCCTAAGATCAATTATGTCTACACTCGCAGTAAGTTCTGCATACTTGTTCAAAAGACTTAACCTGTTTTCTGTCAGTTTCATGCCAAGAGATTTTCTTGTCACTGCCGACTTGCTCTTGAGCTCGTTTGCTTTATCTCTGCCAATCCCATTGTCTTCAATAATACACTGGATCATATTCTCAGACAGTCTCGACACAAAGATCAGCAGGTACCCTTCTGTTTCCTTATGAAGCAGTCCGTGCCAGATCGCATTTTCAACATAGGGTTGAATGATCAGGGGCGGAACTTCTACCGTATCGGCGCGAACCGATTCATCAATAATAATACTGTACGTGAACTTTTTATCGAACCTGAGCGCCTCCATCTCAATATAAAGTTTTAAGGCTTCGAGTTCGTTGGCAAGTATCACATTTTTACTGTTAGAGTTATCAAGTATCAGCCTGATCAGTTTTGCGAACCTCGTAAGGTAAAGGCTGGCTGTTGCCTGATCACTCTTCACAATATAACGGTTGATAGAATTCAGACAGTTGAAGATAAAATGTGGATTCATCTGTGCCCTCAGTGCCTGCATCTCTACATCAGCCATTTTTTGCTGCGTATCCATAAGGATCGCCTGTGCTTTTTCTTTCTCCTCTTCTGCTCTCGTCCGCACGATCTTGTTCGCGCACAAAGATGCGATTGTATTGAGGATAGACAAATGCTTTTGAGTAAAAAAGCCTTTTATTGAGTGCTCGCAGTCAACCACACCTAACACTTTGCCATCGGAGATGATCGGCACCGTAATTTCCGAATAGCGGAAGGCATCATCAACTATGTATCTCGGGTCAACAGAAGTATCAGGAATAATTTCAGATCTGCCAGTCATTGCTACGCTTCCTACTATGCCCTTACCAAGCGGAATTTCCAATACCTGGTTTATCCTGTTATCGCCTGGTGTTTTAGGTCCATGCGCTGCAGTCTGGATAAGCACCTTTCTTTTTTCATCGAGCAGGTAGATCACACAGTCTTCAAAACCGAGGCGACCGATACAACTTTGGGCAACCTCCCAAAGCAATGCTTCTACGGTGTGATCAGCATACATGTTTGTTGCGAAATAATTGATCGCCTGTTCCACCTCGATCTCCTCTTTCTGATCCTGGATCTTGCGGTTTCTTTTTTCAAGCATCCAGAATACAGAGCCGGCAATCAGCAGCACTACAGTCGCAATAAACCACCATCGTTGCCACAAAGGAGGCACTATATAAAGTGAAGCCGTGTTGTTTGAATCTATCCAGTTAACACCATCGAGGCTTGCTTTTACATAAAATGTGAAATTCCCGGTGGGAAGAGATGAATAATGGGCTTCCCGTGTGTCTGTTACGGTATGCCATTCCTTATCATATCCTTCCAGTTTATAGCGATAGATAGTATTTCGCGAACCATAGAGATTCACTGCAGAATAACGGATAGAGATCTCGTTAGACATATATGGCAGTTCAAGCTTATAGTCGTCGGTAATGTGATGATCTTTGCCTCCGCTTTCAATATTATGAATGCTCAGCGTGAGCTGCGATGGAATGCTTACAAGTTTTTCGGGATAAAAATAATTGATCCCGCTTCTGCTGCCCCAGAGCATCTCGCCGGTTGTGGTTTTTACGGCTGATCCCGTCCGGAATCCTTCAATGCTCAGTCCGGCATTCTCTTCGAAATAAGCGAGCGATGTATCCGATGGATCAAATCTTATCAGGCATTTGGTATTTGCTATCCACACTGTTCCTGAAGCACTATCTATCAGGAGATCCTGCAGATTATCATACCGGAGACCATTGGATCTTGTAACATGATGCATTTTCCCATCCGCACGCATCATCGTGAAACCCGTAAGCGTGCTGAAATACATGTTGTCATGATGATCGCCTGCAATGCCCTGGATCGCATCAGAAGGCAAGCCCTGCCTGGTTGTGAAATGTTGCAGCAATTGTTTTGGAGGATCATAGGCATAAACTCCGTTAGCCGCAGTACCAATCCAGATCTTTGCATGCCTGTCTTCGTAGATCATCTGCACCCTCTTTCCTTCGAGTTCTTTCAGCACGGGATGATCCTTGAATGAAACTGTTTTCAGTGAAACGGGGTCAATGGAATATAACCCGCCGGTTGTCCCTATCCAAAGCTTACCATCAGAAACCCTTGAGATCTCATGAATAGCATTGCTCGATACTGCTTTGCCAAGAGTAGTATCAGGAAGCAATGGTTCAAAAGACTTCGTACGTTCATCAAACCTTACCAGCCCGCCGCCATTTAGTCCTACAAAAATATCGCTTCTGTTTCCCCTGCAGATCGCCCGGATCTCGTAAGGGCGTATACCATAGGGGGTTTTGGAATAGTTTGTAAAGAAGCCCGACTCATTGGTTTTTCTGTCCCATCGTATCAGTCTGTCAAGCGTCCCGATCCAGAATACATCATTCTCCGCCGGCGCGATATCAGTGAGGTAGTTGTCGAACAGCGCGCCATTTTTGTCTCGGAACACTCTTGTGTAACCCGCCGATTTGTTATAAATGTTGCCCATGTTTGCGCCGGAGGTATAGGTGCCAACGATCACTTCGCCTTTTGGGCCGGCAAGAACCCGGTAAGTATAGTTTGAAGACAGCGAATGAAGATCAAGCGGATCATGAGTGTGTTCAGTGATATTTCCTTTTGTATCAATAACCACCAAACCGCTGAAATCCGTTGCCACCAGAATGTCGCCGTTTGAAGCGCGACGCACTTCGGTGAGATTTACATTCACCTGTTTCCCGTTCAGGTTGTATTTGAGTTCATGGGTCTTCACCACTTGCCCGGTGGCAATGTCAACGATCTTTACATGCCCTGTCTGCAAACCTATTGCGATCTCTTTGTCGTTGAGCCGGCAGGCGCTTACAGGGAATCTGAAAGGTGCCTGGTATTTTACCTGTTTTGTTTTATAATCAAGGATCGCCACCAGGGTATCCATACAAAAGATGACCTCATTGGCTGAAAACTTTTCAGCATCAAGAAACAAACGACCAAACGCAGTTGGAAGCCACGAGAGCTTCTTCCATCTGGTTAAAGTGCTGTCATAATAAAATTCACCAAGGCTGGTATGAACTATGGTACCGTAAACGTCGGTTTCAAAGATGCCGGGACAGTAGAATGACCTGGTCGTGTCATCAAGCGTGATCCTGTGAAACCGGCGGTTTTTATCGAGCCATGAAGCTCCCTGGTTTGTGCCGATCCAGATATTATTACGACTGTCGCTCTTTACTTCGAGGATCAGATCTGAAGGTAGCTCGCGATTATGCTCTTTCAGATAGGTTGTTACATTGTAACCGTCGTACACGTTCAGGCCCTGCGATGTACCAATCCATAAAAAACCATTTTTGTCGATGGTTAACGTGCGTGCATTGTTATCTGATAGCCCGTGCGCAGCATTGATTTTGGAGAAAAGAAAGGATTGCCCGTACAGCCCGTTAAGCAGGAGGCAGATACAGCTATAGGCAAGGAACCAGTATAGCAATGGTTTTGGCATGAATCCATTAAAACTAATTTTATTTTATATGGATCGGGGGATTGGTTGAGTAGAAGGTTGGATTTTTTGAGTGAGATTAAGCCCGCCTCCTACGAGGAGGAGCTGAGGTGATTGGTTTTTGTTGGAAAAAGATTCCGTTGAGATCAGGTCAGGGTTATGCGACAAATCCGCCTACACTTCCACTTCGGCGGACACGTAAACAAAAAAAATCCCGCCTTAGGCGGGATTGGAAACTTATGCGTCTGCAGTCATCTTTTTCTGCACACGTTTTCTTTCATCTTCATCAAGTATTACCTTACGAAGACGGATATTTTTTGGTGTAACCTCGATACACTCATCCTGTTGGATGTATTCCATACATTCTTCAAGTGTCATCAAAGTTTTTGGAACGATACGTACTGAATCATCACTTCCACTAGCACGCATGTTGGTAAGCTTTTTACCTTCAGTTGCGTTTACGATAAGATCGCCTGGTTTGATGTGCTCAGCAATGATCTGACCAACATAAACCTCATCACCCGGGTCAACAAAGAATGATCCGCGATCCTGAAGTTTGTCGATTGAGTAAGCTGTAGTTGGCATCTGGTTCTTAGAGATCAGAACACCATTATTACGGCCTGGGATCGCACCCTTCCATGGTTTGTATTCGATAAAGCGGTGCGCCATTACAGCTTCACCGGCAGTGTTTGTAAGCATCTGTGAACGAAGACCGATCAACCCGCGTGAAGGAATTTCGAACTCAAGGTGTTGCATTTCACCCTTTGTTTCCATCACCTGCATTTCACCCTTACGCTGAGTTACAAGGTCGATAACCTTACCACTGTATTCAGATGGTACATCTACAACCAGGTTCTCAAACGGTTCGTGTTTCTTGCCATCGATTTCTTTTACGATAACCTGTGGCTGACCAACAGTAAGTTCATATCCTTCGCGACGCATAGTCTCAATAAGGATACCCAGGTGAAGGATACCACGTCCGAAAACGAGGAAGCTATCACCACCACCGGTTGTATCTTCTACTCGGAGTGCAAGGTTCTTTTCAGTTTCTTTAAGAAGACGGTCACGAAGGTGACGTGAGGTCACGAACTTACCATCCTTACCGAAGAAAGGAGAGTTGTTGATACCAAACAGCATGCTCATTGTTGGTTCATCAACAGAAATAACAGGAAGTGCCTCAGGGTTTTCAGCATCAGCGATAGTATCACCAATGTTGAAATCTTCAAGACCTACAACTGCACAGATATCACCGGCAATTACTTCAGTTACTTTTTTCTTTCCAAGTGATTCGAACACATAAAGTTCTTTCACTTTTGATTTCTTCACGCTGCCATCAGTCTGCATGAGAGCGATAGGCTGACCTTCTCTGATAACACCACGTGCAACACGACCTACCGCGATACGGCCAAGGAACGACGAATAATCAAGTGAAGTGATCTGCATCTGAAGATAACCTTCGTTCACCTTTGGAGGTGGAACGTGCTTGATAACACCATCCAGGAGCGGAGTGATGTCTTCAGACTGTGTAAGAGAATCATTGAACCAACCATTCTTTCCTGAACCGTAGTAGGTAGGGAAGTCAAGTTGTTCTTCTGTTGCGTCAAGGTTGAAGAACAACTCAAAAACAGCATCATGAACTTCATCAGGACGACAGTTTGGTTTGTCAACCTTATTAATTACCACAAGTGGTTTAAGATTCAATTGAAGCGCTTTCTGGAGTACGAAACGCGTTTGTGGCATTGGTCCTTCGAAAGCATCCACCAGGAGGATAACGCCATCTGCCATTTTCAATACCCGCTCAACCTCTCCACCGAAGTCCGAGTGACCGGGGGTATCGATCACGTTAATTTTTACGCCTTTGTACATTACAGAGGCATTTTTACTGAAGATGGTGATACCACGCTCTCTTTCGAGGTCGTTGCTGTCCATGATCAGTTCACCAGTTTCCTGGTTCTCGCGGAAGACGTTCGTCTGGTGCAAGATCTTATCCACGAGTGTTGTCTTACCGTGGTCAACGTGTGCGATGATCGCTATATTTCTGATTTCCATAATGCGCTTTTGAATACGCTTTCCCCACCTGATTTTACGGGTTTGGAAAACGTGCGCAAAATTACAAAATTAATGGCTGACGACAAGCCGGAAATCAAAACTTCTTGCTAAATTAAACTAAACCCTTATGTAGATTTTTCTCCGATCCATCCACCAGCCTACTAGCCAACAAGTTAGCATGATCCAGATGGCAAACATCAATGACCCGGCATAGCCGCCCAATGGCATAAAAAAGCTTACAAACACCCAATTATAGACGGATTGGTTCCCTTCCACATGAAAA
>JBEVNF010000545.1:0-3783 GCA_040508255.1 Flavitalea sp. | reverse complement strand
AAATTACCGACGACAGATTCGATTTAAGTATTATGGACAGAAATGGCCATCATATTACTCCAAAATAAACCGTTCAGAAAAGCAGTCGTCCAGCTAATTCGCTTTTTGTATTTTCGCGCCTATGACACACGCGCTTAACCGCTCTGAATTCGGCGATCCCAAAAACCTGGGCAACCTGATGACCATTGAAGAGGCCGATTCACTACTGAACGACTGGGTTCCAAACGAACGTCTCCGACTACACATGAAACAGGTTGCTGCAGTTATGCGTGCATGGGCAATCGAAAAAGAGGTTGCCGATGAAAAAACAGCCCTTAAGTGGGAACTCGCGGGACTGCTTCACGACGCAGACTGGGAAAAATTTCCTGATGGTCACTGCCGCGTAATCATTGAAAAACTGGAAGAGATGAATATCGATCCTGAAGTGATCCATTGTATCGCTTCACACGGTCCCCGCTATTTTGGTGTGGAACCTGTGAACAATATGGATAAGATGATCTATATGTTTGATGAGCTTTCCGGCCTCATCCATGCAGCAGCACTTATAAGACCAACACGCTATGAAGGCATGGATGTAAAAAGCATTCAGAAAAAACTGAAAACCCCCTCCTTTGCTGCACAGGTAAACCGCGATGATATTACTGATGCGCTTTCACGCATCAATACACCACTTGAAGAGATCATTGAGTTCGTGATCAATCATCAGAAAAATGTGCAATAAACCGGTTTAAAAGATTCAGATGAATACATATCTCCGTTTGGCTCTGTTTGCAATTATCGGAATTCTACTCGCAGTTTATATATTGGTTCCATCAACTGTCACCATCCAGGAAACCACAGCATTTCAAAGCAGCGTCTCTGCAACCAAACGTTTTGTGTTCCAGGATTCCAACTGGAAATATTGGCTCAGGGATAAAAATGCATACGACACAAATTATACGATGCATGTGAGCAATCATTTTTATAGCACGATCGGTGTGCAACTCGACAATGGATCAGACAAATTTGAGACGGACCTGTTAGTCATTCCTTATGGATCTGATTCAACCGGGATTGACTGGAGAGATACGGTTCACATAAACTACAATCCATTCACAAGATTCTCGCAGTATAGTAAAGCAGTAAAACTTCAGAATCAAATGAAGGCTGTATTAACTCAGCTTACAGCTTTTCTGAACGATAAACAAAGCGTGTATAATATCAAAGTTGAAAGAGAACAGGTGCGGGATCGTCCACTGCTTTCACACCGGGTGGTCATGCAGGTAAAACCGACACCGGAAGACGCTTACCGGCTGATCGATGCGCTGAGGGCCTATGCAAAAGCTCAGGGTGATACAAGCAATGAACCTGCCATGAAATATACATCGCAGATAGATTCGGTAAATTATGAACTGATGGTTGCAATTCCTACAGCCACGATGTTGAAACCAACCAAAGATTATGTACCGAAAGGTCTTGTTGGAGGAAATCCACTATTTACAATCGTTAAAGGCGGATATGCAACAATTGAGCATGCATGGAAAGCAATGTACCAGTATAAAGACGACTACCAGCTGGCTGCGCCCGCAATACCGTACGAAATGATAATTAATGACAGGAGAAAAGAAACTGACACCAGTAAATGGGTTACTAAGATCGTTTTTCCGACAAGGCTTTAAAACTTTAATACTACGGCGCTATCATTATTTCTTGCTACTACAAGCAGACCGTTATTTAATTTTACAACATGTCTTGACTGGCCTTTTAATACCGCGCCATTAAGTGTTTCAACCTTAAACCCGCCTCTACCTTTATTAATTAGAATGGTGCCCATATCAGCATCATATCTTCCCATCTCTGTATTCGAATCAAAATAATTTCCAACCAGCAAAAGATCAGGTAATGAATCTTTATTTGCATCAATCACAACTGCGTCCCTGTAAGATGTGAGCTGTGCTTCCCACGGCAATTCCTGTAATTCAAAATTCTGATTGCCATCATTAATCAGGACGGCATTGGACATATAATCAGCAGAATAAGATGCTGCAGCATTTAACTTGCTTTCATCGAAGATTTCTTCGAGCGTTGCCTTTGCAAATTCACCGGCATACAAGAACTTTTTCTTAAGTACAGGCATCTGTTTAGACAATTCTGCAATCGATGCAAAAGGCAATTCTTTATGATTTATAAAGTAGGTTACAACCTGCTCTTTTCTACCGTTTCCATCGAAGTCAAGCTGGTACATTTTGACTGGCTCTTCTGATGATGCTTTAAGTCTTGAATTCAAACCCAGGTTACCGGCAATAAGATCAAGATCACCATCGTTGTCAATATCAACCGGGATCATGAAATTCCACCATCCTTTTTTATCTGTGATCTGCTTTTCTTTAAGTGAGCCGCCATTATTCAAAAAGATTTTCAGCGGGCCCCATTCATACGACACCAGCAGATCCGGATCTCCATTTTTGTCAATATCGACCCAGCTGGCATTCGTTACGAAACCGGCGTTCGATAATCCGGTTACGTTAATATTTGACACATCACGAAATTTGCCGGTTCCATCGTTCATTAAAAGATAACTCTGTGGCAGGCTTCCATACTCCATCGGAACCGCTCTTCCGCCAACGAAAAGATCCGGGGCTCCATCTTTATTGAAGTCAGCAGCTGTCACAACAGAAACTGTGGTGTTCATTTTTGGAAAAGCATCCTGTTTTCGTATCAGTGCTTTACCATCATTGAGATATAATCTTGGTTGCTGAAATTCAGAGCCACCATAAAACTCGTTGCCACCACTACCTACTACAAGATCAGGTTTGCCATCTTTATTTACATCAATCCAGGTAGCGCTTACATCTTCAAACGCGCTATCAGCATCCAGTGCAGGTTGCGAGGAAAGCCGAAATTTTCCTTCCGGCTGCTGGATCCAGATCTGGGATTTACAATTTCGGGCAGCGCCGAGGAAAAGATCCTGCAAGCCATCACCATCAAAATCTCCTGCTGCAATTGCCGGCCCCTCGGTACTTAACATATGAGGCATCAGTTGTTCACGATTAAACTCGTTGAACAAATTCTCCTTATGTTGAAAATTCAATCCTGAAGCAGAGGTTATGTCAACGCATGGTGCTCCTTCATACTGCAATTGATGAAAGACAGGCAGATAATCAAACTTCGCCAATCCTTCTTTATAAACTATGTTTAACAGCGTATCCTTCATTGCAACACTGACCTGTTCGAAGGTATTGTCTGGCCAGACAAGCTTTATTGAATCAGCAGTTGCACCGCCGAGGCCGATCTGTATCGGACCTTCGCTGGACGATTGAAAACCGTGCACAGCAAACTTTTCATAAACACGTTTTTCTTTGCCGGCAAAAACGATCGCCTTTGCACCGATTGCACGTGGATTTGATTTTGAACCGGTAAGATTCAACCTCAGATAAGCATTTGGCTGTTCAGCACTGTCGCTGGTCTGCGGTTGTCTTGCATTGTTTCGGTAAAAGGTTGCTGGCTCATCAATATTATTTACAACAATGTCGAGATCGCCATCATTATCGAAATCCGCATATACTGACCCGTTAGAATATGTTTCAGGAGCATTCCCAATTACGCCTTTCATATCAATCAATCCAAGCTTTCCATTGTTTTTAAAAAACTTGTTTGGTATTTTGATTTTCGGAAATTTTTCAATCATCTGGAGACTGCTTCGACTTTTGTTTCCCGGTCCAAGTTTTCTCTGCATTTCCTCATTTGAAATGAAATTGATATAATCTATATCATTCATCCGCTTGGGAATTCCATTGGAAATAA
>JBEVNF010000530.1:0-3773 GCA_040508255.1 Flavitalea sp. | reverse complement strand
CAATTACTTGTAATTCAGACAATAATATTGTGAGGGAAATTATACCCCGTCTTCGTGTAGTGCGGTCCGAAAATTGATTATATAAACGAAATTGTATGTTATGGAAGATAAAAAAGCACCAATAGGAAAACCTGATCAAGAAACGCTTCATACGACAGATCCCCAGGAACATATGGAAGGACCACTTTCATCTCTCATGCAGGGTGTGAAAAAAGAAGCGGAAAAACCTGGCGAAGAAGATCAGGCGAAGGTTGAACAGGCAGCCAACGAAAAGAAATAAGGTTTACTAACCCATAGTGGCTGATCAGATAGCCGAATCAAGGAACGGTACATAGGTTTGTGCTGTTCCTTTTTTTATGATGAGATCGCGATCTGACGGATCTCTGAATAAAAACATCGCCGCGAGTCTCAACAAATTGTTGAGATCGTGCGGCAACATTGTTTGGCTATTCATCGGAAGCTGCAAGTAAGTAATCGCACTGAGCTCTCAATAAATTTTATGGAAGATAGTTTTAGTGGATTGAAACACGCTTCATTACTTCTCTTCCGAAGAAGACCGGGAAATACATCATCTCAACCTTCGCAGGATTTAATGTGAATTTTCCCGTGAATCTTGGCATTAACGATACTTCAAAAATGTATTCACCTGTCGAAAGTTTCGTTGAGAATATGCTCACTTTGTTTTTGAAATGTTCACGGTGTACTTCGTTGTACCAGGATCCCTGCGCCTTCCTTTCATACGAACATCCTGCGGGAATAGGTATTTCGATATGCACGTATTCTGCGTTAGCCAGAACCTTCACCTTTACTTTGAGTTTTACGGCCTTTCCTCCTTTTAAAGTAGTGACTGTGTCGCCTGAATCTTCAAACCAGCTGCTAACGATGAAGTCTGATTCTACTTTCGCTGGCGCATTATTCCAGAATTTCCTATATCCGGTCAGATACAATGGTGCGCCTGCTGACTTATGAATTTTCACGGCACCCGTTGCATTGAATGTAGTGTCGAATGGAAATGCAGACACAGTAGTATTTTTCATGTGCTGAATACTGATTTTTGCGGGCGCGGAGCTGAGTTCTTCTTTCATTAGTTCGGGCAATATTGCGTCCAGCACGCGTATCGATTCATAGGTGTTTCTCCAGCTTCCGGACTTGCGTTGTTCAAAAAAGAATAATCTGATTTTCTTTAGCACATCAATGTATCCGCCCTGATTCTTAAGGATGTTGTATATCGTAGCTGTCCTTAACAAAGTGTTATCGTATACAATGTATCCGGGATGTTCATTTCCCCAGAACATATTCCCAAACATAGTGCGGGAGGCTTTCTTTACAATGGAGTCCGTGTTGATCATGTATCCATGCTTTTGCATGATTTCAAGAAGCTGAAGTTGATTGGCTTCGTTCAACTTTCCGTAACTCTTTTTGAGGGTGTCCAGATAAGACGTATAATTAATTCTTGCCCCGAGGTTTTCAAGCACCTTAAGTGCGCTAACTTTTTCTGCATAATTATAATTGTTCATCAGGTAAAGAACCTTGTCAGTAATATGCTGTTTATTTAAATTGATTTTATAGCCTTCTTTTTCTGCCATCAATAATGCTTCAATCACATGAAGGCTGATCCATTGAACAGTTTCACCGTTCGTCCACCAACCCCAGAGTAAGGATTTGTTTTTCGATTTAGAAAGTTTGGCGATTATCTCTTTGATCTGTCCACCACCTTTAAATTCCCTGTTAAGCAATTTACAAACCCGTTCCTGGTATAGCAGGGCTTTCATTTTCGACGCCATCTGCTCATTGCAATCATATTCATAGGTTCTGATCGTTTCCAGTTCGTCAAGCACAATCGGCATCGCACTCAGCTCGGCCCTTATTGTCAGCGGGCCTGATGCAGAGTCGGCGGAGATTGTTATAGTTGTGTCCCGATCTAGTACGGCAAAGATTCCTTTGGTTTCAAGAGTACCTTTTTTAATAACCGGGATCGAGCGAATTTCACCGTCCGTAAACCCGTTGTCTGCCTGAACAATATATCCATACTTCACCGAATCAGTCGTTCCTGCAACCTGTGTAAACGTATCGATCTTTGCTGTTTTCAATCCGAATCTTGCCCTTGAGATCGTGTCATCACCTTTTAAAAAGGTTCTATAAACAGTGATGCTGTCACCGAGGTAGTTCTGCGTTTTTCCGATGATGTTTACTTCATCACCTTCCGTAAGGAAGTTTGGCAAACCAATAACGCCGGTGAATGTTTTGAACGATCTGATATTCCCGCTGATATAACCCGTTTGCTTTTTTGTATTGATGGCATATACCGATGTTTTCCAGTTTGTGATATCATCCGGGAAGTTTGCGGTAAACGTTGCTGATCCGTTCTTGTCTGTAAATAAACGTGGTTGCCAGAAAGCATGATCGCGAAAGTTTCTGCGGATTGTGTTTGTTAGTGACTGCGGTTCTTCAAGAGATGCTCCTGCAGTTTTCTTTGTTGTGATAACGATGGCACCATATTTAGCTCTTGAGCCATAAATAGCCACGGCTGCAACTTCTTTGATAATATTGATCTGGAAGTTTGAGGTGTCAATGTATTGAAGATATGAGAGGTCAGCTCCTTCAGGCAAAGGCAAACCATCAACGATAATCAGAGGAGAATTGTTGTTATTAAGACCAGATACTCCGCGTATTTTTATAGACGCTCCAGTAATTGCAATTCCTGCAAGTCGTCCCTGCAACTGATTGCTGGTAACAACTGAAATGGATCCGGTAACTTCTCTTTTTTTCTGTGTTCCGTATCCTGTTACGACTACCTCATCAAGCCGATTTTCAGAATAAGACAAAGTGATCACCGGTGGCATATTTTTACGCTGGAACCTTACTGAACTTAAGCCGACCATTGATATTTCGATGGTGCAGTTTTCAGGTGTGGATAACTGAAAGGATCCATCTACACCGGTTAAGGTGGCATGCTGTGAGCCGCTTAGACGGACCAGAACACCTGCGATGGGCTTCTCTTCGGTATCAACAACTCTACCTGTAACATCCAAATTAAAACTGGCAACATCGAGGAACTGGGAATTAAATGCTTGCTGCAATGATTGCCTGGAGCTCCATACATTGCCTTTGTCCGCAAGTTTGTGTTCATCTATCAGTTTGCCAATTGCCTTGCTGACACTATCAGCCGGTCGGATATCGGTGAGCCTGATATTGAAATAATTAGTACCGTTGGGTCGTACATTGATGTTTTCGTATAGAACATATCTGTCTCCCTTCAATAGAAAGAATAACCGGTAACTGCCAGGTCTGAATGATCCCAGATAGTCCTTGCTGCCATTGAAAGATTCTGAAAAGTCAGTATCATTATCAGAGAACATAAAGATCTGGCGGATTTCTGAATGTGTGGCAGCGTTATCTTCAACTGCATTATCAAACAACAACTGTACCCTTCCTCCACCATAAACATCTGACTTGTTGTATGTAAACAAATCATTCTGGTGATTCCGGTTGTCAAGATAAAGCTGCCAGATACTATCAATTATATTTTGAGTCATCACGTTGTCGCGGAATTGCACCTGCATAGGCCGGGGTGAGAACTTTTTCAGATTGATAAGTGAGCCGGCAAACTCTTTTTGTTTGATCAATCCTTGTTCAATAATAAACCTGTTGTTTCCTTCTACCTGGAATCCCTGTTCGAATTCGTTTTTAACATTAAGCGAGGCGAAGTTCGGAAATACAGGTCCTGCAAGGTTTGGGTGGTTCCAGTTTTGAATTAATCTAAGCTCATCTTT
>JBEVNF010000525.1:0-7524 GCA_040508255.1 Flavitalea sp. | reverse complement strand
ATGCTTATCTCGCACTTGATCAGCAGGAAAAAGCGGTAGTGCTGCTGGAAAATGCGCTTGAGTTGTTTGAAGGTCCTGAAAAGCTTGAAATGCTTTTTGAACTCGCAGATGTGTATGATGACTATGAAGAGTTTGATAAGATCTTCGATTGTCTTCAACTGATACTTGAACAGGATCCGAATAATGAAGAAGCATTGTATAAGATCTGTTTCTGGACAGACTTTACGGGACGCAATGAAGAAAGTATAAGACTGCATCAGAAAATTCTTGATGATTATCCATACAGTGAACTTGCGTGGTTCAATCTTGCTGCTTCCTACCAGGGATTAAAGCTTTACGAAAAAGCGATCGATGCATACAAGTATGCCGTGGCAATTGATGAAAAGTTTGATTATGCTTACCGCAACATGGGGGATGCATATATCAGGCTGAGAAAATATAAAGATGCCATTGAGTCGCTCGAACGTGTACTCGAACTCTCAAGACCTGAAGATGTAATTTATGAAGCCATAGGACATTGTTATGATAAGATGAAGAACTTCGCCCAGGCAAGGTTCTATTATCGTAAAGCTTCGCATCTTAACCAGGAAGATGGTAAATTATATTACAAGATCGCGTGTACCTACATGAATGAAAAGCAGTGGGTGATGGCGATCAAGCAACTTGAAACTGCCATGCAGATTCAGAAGATGCAACCTGAGTATAACCTTGCGATGGGTGAGTGTAAGATGCAGCTCGGGCAGTTCAGGGAAGCCATCCAGTATTTTTCAAATGTGGTTCGCCAGCGGCCAAGAAATGTGTTCAGCTGGGAATCATTGATCCGGTGTCTGTATCGCGGTGAGTATTTCGAAGAAGCATTGGAACAGATCAGGAGTGCGATCAAACTCACCGATGGCAAACCCGTATTTTATTTCTATCTCTGTGCCGTTTACCTTGAAACAGGTAAGTCAAAAGAAGCGCTTCTGCATCTTGACAAGGCCATGAATAAAGCGCCAAGGCTTCTTAAAAAGCTGGTTGATCTTAACCCTTCGATCCTTCGGAATCAGCAGGTGGTTGATATCATAGCACGGTATAAAAAGCGCTAGTTTGTCATTTCGTAGTTGGTATTATCTGAAAACATATATCCTGGTCCGTATCATTTCGCGCCGCCAATGTTTCTTTTAACAATTACTATTGTTTTCTTGCATATTTTTGCGGCGTTTTAAAATTGTAAAGAGTAAATAACCAGGCATGAATTTTAATCTTACGCAGATTCCGGAAAGGACCATGAGGCCACGCAAGCACGGGATCACGATGGTGATGGACAAGGGGTTAAGCATACAGGAAGTTCATAATTTTATCAGCATTTCATCGCCCCATGTGGATATCGTGAAACTTGGTTTTGGAACATCCTTTGTAACTCCAAATCTGCGGGAGAAACTGGAAGTATACAGAGAAAACAATATTCCGATTTATTTCGGCGGTACTCTTTTCGAGGCATTCCTGATCAGAAATCAGTTTGAGGAGTACATAAACATCTGCCGCGAGTTCGGTGTGAGTTTTATGGAAGTGAGTGATGGTTCAATCAATATTCCTCATGCTGAAAAATGCGGATACATTGAAAAGCTTACAAAATATGGTACTGTACTCAGTGAGGTTGGTAGCAAGGATGCTGCGCATATCATTCCGCCCTATAAATGGATAGAACTGATGCGTGCCGAACTTTCAGCAGGTTCTGAATACGTTATCGCCGAAGCCCGTGAAGCTGGTAACGTTGGTATTTACCGTGGCAGCGGTGAAGTGAGAGAAGGTCTTGTTCAGGAAATCCTTACACAGATTCCTGAAGAAAAGATCCTCTGGGAAGCGCCACAGAAAGCACAGCAGCTTTACTTCATCGAACTTATCGGGTGCAATGTAAACCTCGGTAACATCGCGCCAACAGAAGTTATTGCACTCGAGGCAATGCGTGTTGGTCTTCGTGGTGATACATTCGAACTGTTTCTCAACAAACAGTTTTCAAAATGACACTTTACGGTTTGATAGGATTTCCGCTCGGACATTCTTTCTCCAAAAAATACTTTACTGAAAAATTCACTAAGGAAAAGATCGATGGCTTTCGCTACGATCTTTTTCCTATTGAGTCAATTTATAATTTACCTCAGCTTCTCAGCGATAACCCGGAGCTTAAAGGGTTCAATATTACCATCCCATATAAAAAAGATATTCTCTCATACCTGGATGACAAAAGCAATCTTCCTGAAGGGTTGAATGCCTGCAATTGTGTAAGTATTAAAAACGGGCAGCTTATCGGTTTCAATACTGATGTTACGGGATTCAGATTGAGTCTTCAGCCACTACTCAGGCCCATTCATACTGATGCATTGATATTGGGCAATGGTGGTGCAACTGCTGCTGTAAAGCACGCCCTGAAGCTCTCAGGGATCAGATTTGCGGTAGTCAGTCGCACCAGCGGCGAACATGCTGATCTTACCTACAGTGATCTTGATGAGGCTGTATTGAGCAAATACAAGCTGATCATCAACACCACTCCTTTGGGTACATATCCTGATACTTCAACCTTTCCGGATATTCCCTATGAATTCATAACAGCTGAACATCTACTGTACGATCTCGTTTACAATCCTCCTTTAACTGAATTTCTGCGCAAAGGACAGGAGAGAGGGGCAACTGTAAAAAATGGTTATGATATGCTGGTGATACAGGCTGAAGAAAGCTGGAACATCTGGCAACGGTAATCAGCCGTTAAGTTTTTCCTTCGCTTCTGCGGGAACCATACCGAGTTTCTTTTGCTGATAGTTATAACAGATCATACCAGTCTTTCCAATGGCTACAAGTTTTTTGGCTTCACCATCCTTTTTCTCAAAACGATAATAAATATCAAACGACACTTTTGCAAAATCACCTGCAACCACGCTTGCGATGATCTCATCACCGTAGAATACTTCGCTTTTGAATTCGATGCCTGCATCATTCATGATGAGACCAATACCTGCGAAGTCAAGCTCGCTATAGCCATAATGTTTCAGAAATTGCATTCTTGCTTCATGCATCAACGTTAGTATCGTATCGTTACCAACATGACCTCCATAATTCAGATCGGTGATCCTTACAGGAATAGTGGTTGTGAACGAAAAATTTGCGGGAGTTTCTATTTTAATTCTTGCCATGCTGCAAAGATAACAGCAGCTTAAAAATTCTCGTGCAACATTTCTTTAAGTTCCATGATGTCCAGAAAGTTTGTTGCAGTTGGAATGAACGAAGGTTGTTTTAGCAGTTTGGTTCTCCATTCCTGGAACAACCATTTCCATGAGGAGCCTTCCTGCAACATGAGGCCCGGGTAATCATCTTTCACCATCGTTGAATTCATGTAACCCAATGCTTCAAGGAATTTTTTTGACATCCTGGTCTGCTCACCGTTTGGTGCGGTAACTGTTACATAGTTAACATCCGGAGAACTTACAAGTTTCTCGTTCATGATGATGTTGCCTTCCTTATCACGGATCGGCTGGGTGGTAACTGAGATCGTTTGTTCCTGAGATTTCTCTGCATGACTCACATTACTGTAAGTGATATTGTCGTTTTCAGGTTCTTCCTGTTCTGATTTATCATCACCCTCATTTGCACTGCTTTCGGTTGAAATATTTGAAGCGAATTTTACCGTACTGCGATTGTTATTTTTTCTTGTTCGGTTTTCAGCGATCACAGGGGCATTAATAACTGCATCCGGAACAACGGAAGCATTACTTCCCGGTTGCTTACTCTGCGGAGTTACGGAAACGAGTTGCGGTGTGTCCTGGTCAGGTTTGGTCGCGAAGTACCATAGAGCCGTGATACCAAGAAGGATCACTCCAACTGCTGCAACACGACGTAATGTAAACGGCAGAACCTTTGCACCGTTTTCACGGTTCGATTCAACAGATGGATTTAATGGAACAACAGGAACTTCCGGCACTGAGCTCTTTTCATCATTCAGCTCATCTGCGATCCTGTTCCAGATACCTGCGGGGGCAGGAGTTTCAAGATCCAGTATACGCTCTGATAAACCGGCTTCAGCTTCATTGTATTCGCTATCGAGCCTCGACGCAATATTTGCCCAGGCCTCTTGAGGAGGCTGGACTTCGTATTGAGAGAATCGATATTGAAGCTTACTTGACATATTCTATTTTAACGGGTATAACTTTTTTTTGTGTCGCTAAGGTACTGAGCAACTTTTTTCTGCAGTATACCTTTTGCGCGTGCAAGTTGCGACTTGCTTGTGCCTTCGCTGATCCCGAGCATATCACCGATCTCCTTATGTGAATATCCTTCGATCACATACAGGTTGAAAACGGTTTTATATCCGGGCGACAGTTCCTGAACAAGTTTCATTATATCTTTTTCGGCCAGGCTGTCAAGCGCGTTGATGTCTCCATCTTCGATAGTGCCTTCTTCTTTTTCACTCACGGTAGCCAGCTTGGCTGATTTTCTTCTGAAATGTTCGATAGAAGTGTTTACAAAAACTCTTCTCATCCATCCTTCAAAAGAACCCTCTGCCCGAAACCGGTGAAGATTCCGGAACACTTTAATGAATCCTTCCTGCAGTAAATCCTGTGCATCGTCTGCATTATTTGCATAACGCAGGCAAACCGAATACATTTTTGGGGAGAATCTTTTGTAAAGCTCTTCCTGTATCCGGCGGTTGCCTTCCACAGAACCTCTTATCAAGTCGGCTTCCGTATAATTATGGTTGTCTGGCTGATTCAAAATATTTTGCTGCACCCGTTGAACATGTCCGGATCAGCGATCATTGTCATTTGGTCCTTAAAAATGCAATGAGCTGGTCAGCTGCCTTACGGCGGTGACTGTACTCATTTTTTTCATTCACGGTCATTTCAGCGAAAGTACGGTTACTTCCTGAAGGCAAAAACACGGGATCATACCCAAAACCACCGTGACCAGAACGCGCCTGCGTAATTGTACCTTCGCAGATACCTTCAAACTGGTGTTCTTTGCCATCCCAGATCAAAGAGATCACTGTTCTGAATCTTGCTCTCCGGTTTCCTTTTCCTTCGAGCTTATTGAGCACCTTATCGATGTTTTTACCGAAGCTCCGGTCATCACCGGCATACCGCGCGCTTTTTACACCAGGTTCTCCATTTAACGCTTCAACTTCAAGGCCAGTATCTTCACTGAAACAGTTTTGCCCGGTTAGTTTATGGATCGTACCCGATTTCTCGGTAGCATTCTGTTCCAGTGTAGGATGCGGTTCCGGAATGTCGACATTTATACCGGCTTTATCAAGAGAGATCACAGTGATCTTTGAGCCGATCGCTGCCTGTATTTCCTCTACTTTGTTTGCATTATTGGTCGCGAATATCAGAGAGATCATGAAAGGAACATTTTTTTGAGGGATTCCCATAGTTTCTTCTTGGTTTCCTTCACTTCCGGATTGTCCGGCAGCAATTCGCCAATCGGGGGTATGAACAGGAAATTGCAGTTGCTGAAGGACTGAGGTTTTAATTGAGGAAAACTCAGCGGTAAACCGAGCTCAGATGGCTCGAGACCAAACATCAGCACATATTTTGGTGCAAGTTCTTCATTCAGTTTTTGAAATTTCACCGCCTGTACACTGTCGTTTATGATCGCCACATCGCCAAGATTCAGCTTGCAGGCCGATAATAGTTTTGTAAGAAATTCAAGATCCTGCTCAGGAATATATGGATCGTGAGTGTATCGTGCGATCACCGAAACATTGCGCTGGTTCTTTCCGAGAAACCGGTACGGACCTGTTGAAGTATGAACAGTTGCCCGAAATTCGTCTTTTGCCAGTATGGTTTGTTCAGGCGCGGGGAGTGGGGTGATCTCTTTCGGAAGCGGGTCATTCTTTGAAATGGTTGCCGCCGGATCGCCAGAATCAATGATCTTTTTCTTTTGGATCACTTCAACTTCAGAAACTGCATCTGTAATACGCGAAACATTTGAATTTCCGGATCGAGCCAAAGGCGCAGAGGCGGCGGCATCTGAGTCCTGAACGATCATGCTGCCATAAAGATCAGCTATCACAACATCTGGTAAAACGATATCCTTGAATGACATAGGCGAATAAATATCAGCTCCGGCGCTAACAATTGTTAGTTAAAAACCTTCGCTCTTTTTTGCAGGGCCGAAGTTTGTTTGTTTCTTTGTAACCACAAAAATAAAAAGTTTATGATCGCTGCTCAAGGGCTCCCGGTTACGAAGATAGAAAGGAGCAAGTTGAATGACATGTCCCTGGAAAATCTTCCGTTTGGCAAATACTTTACGGATTATATGCTGGAAGCTGATTTTGAAAATGGTGAGTGGAAAAACGCAGAGATCAAGCCGTATCAGCCGCTGGTGCTGAGTCCTGCACTTGCAGCACTTCATTATGGTCAGTCAATTTTCGAAGGGATCAAGGCATATCGCCTGCAAAATGGTGAACTCGCCATTTTCCGTCCGCACGATAATTACAAACGTTTCAATATTTCGGCAGAAAGAATGCAGATGCCAACGGTACCTGAAGATTTGTTTATTGAAGGTATGCGCCAGCTGATCGCGCTTGATCAGAACTGGATCCCAAATAAAAAAGATCATTCCCTTTATATCCGTCCGTTCATGTTCGCTTCTGATGAAGTGATAGGTGTAAAACCTTCGGATACCTATAAATTCCTGATCCTGCTTAGTCCTACAGGTCCCTACTATTCAGAACCTGCCCGGATTTATGTAGAAGAAAATTACACCCGTGCCGCGCCAGGCGGGGTAGGGTATGCAAAGGTTGCCGGAAACTATGGCGGTAGTATGCTTGCAACGGCTGAGGCGCGTAAAAAAGGGTATGACCAGGTTTTGTGGATGGATGCTGTAGAGCATAAATATGTTCAGGAGATCGGTACCATGAATGTTTTCTTCATCATCGGGAACAAGGTATTGACACCGGATCTTCAGAACAGTACGATCCTGGCAGGGGTTACGCGTGATTCAGCTATCCGGGTGCTTGGTGATTTTGGTTATGAGATCGAGGAGCGCCAGGTTCATATTGACGAAATTTGTGAAGCGTACAAAAATGGAACTTTAAAAGAAGTTTTCGGAACAGGAACGGCGGCAACCATTTCTCAGATCAGGGAATTGCGTTACAAAGATTTTGTAATGCATTTTGATGCTGAAAACTGGATCGCGGGACCTAAGCTGAAAGAAAAAATGGATGCGATCAAGGCGGGTTCGCTACCGGATACTTATCATTGGTTAGTAAAGATCTGAGATAAAAATAATTTTTGTTAGAAGCTGAGGAATAAAGGTTTAGCGCGTGAGAAGCAATTGATTCCGATGGTATGGATTATCGCTTCATCTCAAAATGTGGATGAAGTGGGGAAAAAAGTTTTAACTCCTTCCATATTTTTTTGATCATAATTTTCATTTTTCCACAAAAGCACTTACCTTTGCCCTCCCAAATTTAAAAGGTTCATAATGCCTACTATTCAACAATTGGTAAGAAAAGGAAGAGAGATTATTAAGGCTAAAAGTAAGTCAAGG
>JBEVNF010000464.1:0-4177 GCA_040508255.1 Flavitalea sp. | reverse complement strand
ATAAACCTTCCCTGTTCATCTGTCTGAAACGTAGATATGCCGGGAGTATTCAGCATTACCAGTTCAACCGTTTTCTTTAACGGCTTACGATTTCGTATAACCTGCCCACTATAGTTCAAAGGAAGCTTATCATAAGTTGCTAACTCACTTTGTTCAGTGGTATCCAATTTTTCATTGCCGGCCTTTGTCTGATCCGAATCTTTCTCTATAACATTTATCTTTTTATATCCGGCTACAAGCCGGTTGGTTTGCAATGCAGCAATTGAAAACAATCCCCTGAGTGGCTGGCCGTCCTGGTCTTTAAGTGAAATTTTGAGTTTTACGGTTTCTCTCGGAGCATAGGCTTCGCGATTAGTTTCGATCAATACCCGGATTGTATTTAATGTATCATAAGCTGATGCGATCTTATTATTGACAGAAGCTACCTGCTTTGCTGGTGAACTGCCCACAATTTTCTGTGGCCGGGTATTCCTGATCATGATCTTTCCAATAAAAGAAACCAAAGGAACACCCGCTTTGTCAACGATATCTGTGTAGGCATAAAGATGATAATTACCACCCGCGATAGTATCCGGAACCGTGATCAAACCGGAAGCGACCCCTCCCTGCATTACAAACTGACCGGATTTGATTATACTGCGTTCGTCATCTCTGAACAATACAACGGCAAGTATTTTATGTTTTGCAACGAGTGCTTCCTCACCTCCGGTGAGATACGCAGCAAAACAGATATTTTCGTTCTCAACGTATATTGATTTATCAATATGGAGGAATAATTTTTGAATAGGATTTGAATAAAGAGCAGAACAAAAAATGGAGAACAACAATGACAATAGAATTCTCAAACCTGGCAAATGTTGATGAATGCTTAAATTAAGAAAGAATGTCGAAACAATAACCAATGAAAATCGCAACGTACAATGTTAATGGAGTAAATGGACGGTTGCCGGTTCTGCTGAAGTGGCTGAAGCAGGCCGCCCCGGATGTCGTTTGTCTTCAGGAACTGAAAGCACCACAGGAGAAGTTCCCTGAAAAAGCCATCAGGGATGCAGGTTACCATGCCATCTGGCACGGACAAAAAAGCTGGAACGGCGTCGCCATTTTATCGAAGTATGGTCCTCCGCAGGAGCTAAGAAAAACGCTGCCCGGTGATGAAGAGGATATGCATAGCCGTTATATTGAAGCTATCATAAATGATATCGTGATCTGTTGTCTTTATCTTCCGAATGGCAATCCTGCTCCGGGTCCCAAATTTGATTACAAGCTCGCCTGGTTCAAAAGACTTATTGCACATGCACGAAAACTTTATAAGCAGGATCTCCCGGTGATCATTGCCGGTGATTACAATGTGATGCCCACTGAACTTGATGTTTACAAACCGGAGAGATGGGTCGATGATGCATTATTTAGGCCGGAAGTGCGGAAAGCTTTTGCATCACTGCTGAAACAAGGCTGGACCGATGCTGTGAGGCATCTTCATCCTGATGAAGTGATCTATACATTCTGGGATTATTTCAGAAATGCCTACGGCAGAAATGCAGGACTGCGTCTGGATCACTTCCTGCTGAGCCCGCATATATTGCAACGATTGAAAAAATGCGGCGTTGATAAAGAAGTGCGGGGCTGGGAGAAAACAAGTGATCATGCGCCTGTCTGGATCATCTTGAAATAAAGCACTCCTTTCGTTTGTGATCGAAAGGAGTGCAACAATTATCAATGTTTTATATAG
Organism: Flavitalea sp.; assembly: GCA_040508255.1. Taxonomy (GTDB): domain Bacteria; phylum Bacteroidota; class Bacteroidia; order Chitinophagales; family Chitinophagaceae; genus DATHKG01. The sequence goes on along the minus strand of JBEVNF010000464.1, from coordinate 2,448 downwards.
CGTTCGAAAAACTCAAAGGTTCTCAGCATCTGATCAATCCTCTGACGATTATCACCCGCCCTCGTTATCTCATGTGATGCATCTGGATGTCTTACATATTCTACCTCTCTCCCAAGCACCTTTAAACTTCTCACCATCATTTCACTTTGCACAAAACCTGTTCGTCTGTCATTACTGCCGTGGAAGATGATGTATGGAGTTTTGATATCAGCAACATATGTAAGCGGCGATTCGCTTTCCAGCAATTTTCTTGTTGCCGGTTCGAAAGGATACCCTCCAAAATAAGATGGTATTAACCTCCATGCATTCCCTTCACCAAAAAAGGTGGCAAAATCATAAACACCTCTTTGAGAGCAGGCTGCCTTAAATCGATTGTCATGCGAGATGATCCACGCAGTAAGGTAACCTGCATAAGATCCGCCGGTAATCACCATCCTGGAAGTATCGATCCAGTTTTCAGCAACCGCCTTGTCAAGACTTGTTAAAACGTCTGATGATGGACCTTTACCCCAGTCTCCGACATTACCACGCAGAAACTCCTGACCATATCCGCCGGATCCACGCGGGTTGCTGTAAACAACTCCATAACCTTTGCTGCAGAAGTATTGAAACTCGTGCCACATACTCGCTTCACCGGGTCCCCACATTGCTGAAGGACCACCATGTATATTCAAAACAACGGGATATTTTTTACCCTCTGCATAATCAGAAGGTTTCATCACCCAATATTCAACCGTCAGGCCTTTTTCGTTTACAAAAGTCTTTTTTACCGGGATCGACAACTTCTTTGTTTTCACCCAATCATTGAATGTGCTAAGCTGCTTGTTGTTCTTAAAGTCTTTTGATGCCAGGTAAACTTCACCGGGTGACTTTATGTTGTTCATTGCATAAATGATCTTATCAGCCGCGATATCAAAGCTTGCAATACCATCATCGACCGAAGAAAGAACTTCAACTTTTTTTGTCTTAAGATCAAGCCTGTTCAGCGTTGAACCGCCGTTTGATTGTGAAGTGAAATAAAGATACTTTTCATCTTTGGTCCACGTAAATCCGGATTTGTTTCTGTCGAAAGGGATTAACAGAGCATCTTTCGCAGCACCACCAACCGGCGCCAGGTATAAAGATGGTACGCTTACATAATATGGTTTCGATGTCTGATAAACCATCCATTTACCTGACGGTGAAATCTTAAATCCACCAAGGCTTATGCTGTCTTTTCCAACCAGTAATTTTTTGCCGCTGCCATCTGCATTTATGGTATAAATTCCACCGGCCAGTGCGCGATCAGGCATCACTGTTGTATCTATGGTTCCGTTGAAGATGATCTGTTTTGTTTCACCAACAAATTCTGCATTACCAAATTGATTATAACCTTTGGTAACTGCTTTGGGAGCAGCAGCAGAATCGCTTACATCTACAACAAATATGTTTGAATAACTAAAGTCCGATCTGATATCCGTTTCGCTAAGGAAATCAAGTCTGTTCATCAATACAGCTTTCTTATCCTTTTCATTTGCCGCAAGGTAAGCGCGGATCTGTTGAGTATTGCCATCAGGATCAGGAGATGTTTTTACATCAACCACATTTGCCTTGTTATCAATTTGTGGTCGCTCAGATAGCCATGGCGCAACTGTTCCAGGAACATTGACTACCGAATCTTTCAAAATATCACGGGAAGAAATACTTCCCACAAACACGATCTGCTTTCCATCTGCACTCCAGGACGGCGATGTGGCTCCATAACTATGTTTCGTCAACTGTCTTGGCTCTCCCCCATCAAGTGAAAGCAGGAAGATCTGCGCCTTACCACCCGCCGCTCTTACGAAAGCCAGCGTGCGTCCATCCGGGCTCCACGCGGGCTGAGCTGCACCTTCCTTCGCCGAGGTAAGTTTTCTCGGCCTCGAAACACCATCCGTATTCACCACATAAATCTGTGTAACATATTTATAATCGCCCTTGCTCTCTGCATCGGCCTCGATGGTATTCAAAGTAAAAGCGGCCTTACTACCATCCGGACTAATCACCACATTATCCGGTCGGCTGATCCGCACCATATCCGTAACCTTTACCGGCTCACTACCAGTCTGCGAAAAACATTCAGCACCAAAACCTATTAACAAAAAGGTCAGGAACAAAGAAGCATTTAATTTCATACATCAGATTTATATTTCTGAATATACTGAAAAAATCAACCCCGATCCGACCAAACAAAACATACACAAACAAGCATCGAAAAAACACCAGGAGTTCTCTTCTTCCCTCTCGTGTGCTTTTACACAAAGCTGTGAGGGGAGTAATTTTCATCGCTTTTTTTGCGAGCGAAAAAGAGCCAACTATCTAACTCCAGACTGAATTTGCGAAGCAAAAACAGCGTTAAAATAACTCCCCTCACAGCTTTTTACTCTGATCTTAAATTATTGACGGGGTTTGCCAGAGACGCCTTCACCG
>JBEVNF010000459.1:0-7164 GCA_040508255.1 Flavitalea sp. | reverse complement strand
ATTAAAGCGGGGTTAAACATAAAAAAGCCATCCCGAATATACCGGGATGGCTGAGAATATTTGTATTGATTACACTTAAGCAGCTTCTACTGCACGTGCACCTTCAACAAGGATTGTAACTGTATTATTCAGCACTTCAACGAAACCACTTTTGATCTCGAAAAAAGCAAGTGGTGCAAAGGTTTTATCCCGCAACACTTTTACCCGTCCGGCTTTCAGGGCAGCAACCAGCGGAGCATGTCTTTCCAATACCTCGAAAGAACCTTCAAGGCCCGGTAGCTGAACTCCATATACATCACCGCTGTAAAGCTTACGCTCGGGTGTTAATATTTCTAAATTCATTGTTTAGTGTTTTGTGCCGGAAATAAATTACCCCTGAGCCTGAGCAAGTAATTTCTTGCCCTTTTCGATTGCATCATCAATTGTACCAACAAGGTTGAATGCTGCTTCAGGATATTCATCCACTTCACCATCAATGATCATGTTGAAACCACGGATAGTTTCTTCGATCGGAACAAGCACACCCTTGAGACCCGTGAACTGCTCAGCAACAAAGAATGGCTGAGAAAGGAAACGCTGAACACGTCTTGCACGTGATACAGTCAGTTTATCTTCATCACTCAATTCATCAAGACCAAGGATCGCAATGATATCCTGTAACTCCTTATAACGTTGAAGTATGAGTTTAACACGGTCAGCACAACGGTAGTGAGCTTCACCAACGATTGCCGGTGTAAGGATACGGCTTGAGGAATCCAACGGATCAACCGCAGGATAAATACCAAGATCGGCGATCTTACGTGACAATACCGTGGTAGCATCAAGGTGAGCAAATGTTGTTGCAGGAGCCGGATCGGTCAGGTCATCCGCAGGTACGTAAACCGCCTGTACAGAGGTAATCGATCCGTTTTTTGTAGAAGTAATTCTTTCCTGCATCAGACCCATCTCAGTCGCAAGTGTTGGCTGATATCCCACCGCTGATGGCATACGACCAAGCAACGCAGAAACCTCAGAACCTGCCTGTGTGAAACGGAAGATATTATCAACAAAGAACAGAATATCACGTCCTTTACCCTGACCATCACCATCACGATAGTACTCAGCGATTGTAAGACCACTCAAAGCCACACGTGCCCGGGCGCCTGGCGGTTCGTTCATCTGACCAAACATGAAGGTTGCTTTCGAATCTTCAAGTTCCTTCAGGTTAACCTTGCTCAGATCCCATCCACCAGCTTCCATGCTATGTTTGAATTCATCGCCGTACTTGATAATTCCTGCTTCGATCATTTCACGCATCAGGTCATTTCCTTCACGGGTTCTTTCTCCCACACCTGCAAATACTGAAAGACCACTATACGCTTTCGCGATGTTATTGATAAGCTCCTGGATCAATACTGTTTTACCAACACCCGCACCACCAAACAAACCAATCTTACCACCCTTTGCGTATGGCTCGATCAGATCGATAACCTTAATACCTGTAAACAGAACTTCTGTTGCAGTACTCAGATTCTCGAATGCCGGAGGTTTAGAGTGGATCGGACGACCACCTTGTTTTGAAACCGCGGGCAATCCATCAATAGGATCACCTGTTACATTGAAAAGACGACCCTTGATCGACTCACCTGTTGGCATCAGGATCGGCGCACCGGTATCAATAACTTCGATTCCACGGGAAAGACCCTCGGTACCATCCATCGCAATACAACGAACGCTGTCCTCACCTAAATGCTGCTGAGTTTCCAGTACGAGTGTACCTCCGTCTGGACGTTTCAGTTCCAATGCATTGTAAATTTCAGGAAGTTTGCCGTTGAACTGAACGTCAACTACCGCGCCGATGATTTGCTTGATTTTACCAACGTTTGGCATATATAAGATTTATTTGATCCGGTGTGATTTTGGTTTGTTTAATGTTGATACTCAGTTTGTTAAACAGTACCTATTACTAAACTTTTTAATTTTGGCTGCAAAGGTAAGCGAGGGCAGCCAAAATCCGAAAATTTCCATTCCTTATTATAAAAAATTCCGCTTTTCGGTGCCGGGTATCTTATTTTGCAGCCTACAGCATTCATAAGTTCCGCCGAATCACATTATTAATATGCAGCTTACAGAAGTAAAAGACACCAAAAGTCGCCAGGACTTCCTGATGGTGAACGTCGATATCAACAGTGCCTCTTCCGAATATATCCGCCCGCTCGACAAAGATATCAATACGGTCTTTGATCCGGCCCAAAACAAAGCTTTCAGGCATGGCGAATGTACCCGCTGGGTGCTGTACAGCGATGAAGGTAAAAGGATTGGCCGGGTTGCAGCGTTTCTGAATAAAAAATATAAAACCGTCGGGGATCAGGTCGTAGTTGGCGGGATGGGTTTTTTTGATTGTATCAACGATCAGAAAGCTGCAGATTTACTGTTTGATGTTGCCAAACACTGGTTGCTGCAACGTGGTGCCGGAGCAATGGATGGCCCGATTAATTTCGGGGAAAGGGACCGCTGGTGGGGGCTGGTAGTCGATGGTTTCATTTCGCCGATGTACTGTATGAATTTCAATCTTCCCTACTATCAGCAACTGTACGAAAACTACGGTTTCAGATTGTTCTTTAACCAGGAATGCTTCGGGATGAAGGTACAGCAGCGGGTGCAGGATAAACTTTATGAGCGTCACGCGGTAATCGCCGCTGACCCGGATTTTAAAGCTATCCATGTCAGGAAAAATCAGCTTGACAAATTTGCCGCCGATTTCACCACGATTTACAACAAAGCATGGGCAGGACACGGAGGTATGAAACAAATGCAACTGCCGGTGGTAAAAAAAATGTTCGCTTCCATGAAACCTATCATGGACGAAGAGATCGTATGGTTCACCTATTATAAAGACGAGCCGATTGCAATGTGGATCAATCTTCCGGATCTAAATCAATGGTTCGGGGAACTGAACGGAAAATTCGGGTTGTTATCCAAGCTGAAATTCCTCTGGGTGAAGGCAACAAAAAAATGTACCCGTTTTACGGGGATCGCATTTGGCGTTGTGCCTGAATTCCAGGGTAAGGGTGTTGATTCGTTCATGATCATCGAAGGTGCGAAACTGATTCAGCCCAAAGCGGCGTACGAAGATTATGAGATGCAATGGATCGGAGATTTTAATCCCCGTATGACTAATATCGCCAAATCGCTTGGCACTCATATAACTCGTCGCCTCATCACTTACCGGTATAATTTTGATCAGACTGCGGAGTTTCACCGACACCCGATCCTCTAATATTTCCCTCTAAATTTTACCTATTTTTGCATCAATGGATAAGTTTATCGTTTCCGCGCGAAAGTACAGACCACAGACCTTTGATACCGTTGTAGGTCAGGCACACATCACCACCACACTCAAAAACGCAATAAAGAATCAGCAGCTTGCGCATGCATTTCTTTTTTGTGGTCCGCGTGGTGTTGGTAAAACCACCTGTGCCCGTATTCTTGCAAAAACGATCAACTGCGAAAATGCCTCACCTGAGGGAGAAGCATGCAATACCTGTCATTCCTGTGTTTCGTTCAACGAGGGCACTTCTTTGAATATTCACGAGCTTGATGCTGCCAGCAATAACTCAGTTGATGATATCCGCAGCCTTGTTGAACAGGTGCGTTTCCCGCCGCAGGCAGGAAAGTACAAGGTGTATATAATAGATGAGGTACACATGCTCAGTTCTTCTGCATTCAATGCATTCCTGAAAACGCTTGAAGAACCACCACCATACGCCATCTTTATTCTTGCAACTACTGAAAAACATAAGATCCTCCCAACCATTCTCAGCCGTTGCCAGATTTTCGATTTCAAACGTATTACAACAAATGATACAGTTGAGCACCTTGAAGATATCTGCAGCAAAGAAAATATCTCTGCTGAAAAGGCTGGTTTACAGGTTATCGCTCAAAAAAGCGAGGGCTGTATGCGTGATGCCCTTAGTATCATGGATAAGATCGTGAGCTTCACCAATGGCGAACTCACCTATCATAATACACTAGAACATCTTAACATACTCGATGCGGACTATTATTTCAAACTGATCGACAGTATGGAACAACAGGATCTTGCATCTGCGTTGTTGCTGTACGATGATATTAACAGGAAAGGGTTTGAAGGAGATATGGTGATGAATGGTTTTGCAGAGTTCATCCGCAATCTGCTGGTTTGTAAAGACGAAAAAGTTGCATCCCTGCTTGAAGTCGTGGAAAGCTTCCGTGAGAAATATCTTGCTACAGGGAAAAAGATCAGCATTGCATGGCTGATCAGTGCTTTGAATGTACTAAACGAAGCTGAGATCAATTACAAATCAGCAAGAAACAAAAGACTTCATGTTGAATTAGCGCTTATACGTCTCAGCTATCTTCAACAGGCAATTACACTCACCGGCGATGGCCAGGGCGTAAGTAAAAAAAAACTGATTGATACGGTAAAACCAGTTGCATTACGCAGATTACCACCTATAGAAATAAAGCAGGACAACATAGTACCGGCGACAGCAAAATCGCAGGACAGCGGAACGAAGCTTATCATTGAAGAGGCGCCGGTGCAGAAGGCAAAGGCAACAAAAAGTGAGAACAATACTGCTGCAGTTCAGCCAGCTACAACAGCCACTCCTTCCAAAACAGAAACGCCAAGAAAAACACTTGGTAAAAGCAAACTCGGTTCGCTTGAAAACATCAGGCAACAATTCGCGAATGCACAATCAGACCCTGAAGCCAGCAAAATCATCCCGATCACTGATGAACTTTTAAAAAATGCCTGGGTTGGATATACAGATAAACTGAAAGCAAAGAAAAACCCTGCGGTTCAGTCTTTCGAACTGGCAACACTGACCGTAACTGCCGAAAACGCATTTGAAGTCCTTACCAACAATAATCTCGAACAGAGATTCATTGAACAGGAAAGAAGATTCCTGTCGGAATTTCTACAGGAGCAATTCAACAACAGATCACTCACCTACTCGATCATTGTGTCAGAAAATCCGGTACATCATATTCCGATCGAAAGACCAATGAATAAAAGAGAGCAGTTTATGCAGATCGTAGAGCAATATCCTTTGATAAAGGAACTGAAAGATCGTTTGAAACTTGAGCTTGATTACTGATCAGGCTGCATCTTTTGCAAGCCATTGATTTTGCAGATCAAGCATCTTTCTGAATTTCGAAAATTCATTCAAAGCTGCAACGGACCAGAGTTCACGCAACAGGTACGAATAATCGCCAAGTTCATTATCAAGGAAGGCGTCGTTCATAAAGTAGCGGTAATCAGCTTCGATAAATAACTTCGCTTTCTCTTTAAAAACTGGTGCAAGCTCAGGATCTTCTTTCGAAAGCCATTTATCAAGTTGAATTTTTAATGAAGGTTCCTTTACATCTTTTAATTCTGTGATATTTGTATTTACCTGCTCAATGGTAATGCCACTTCCAGAATAGAAAGATGACAACAACTCAAATGAATCGTTCACTAACTTCTGGGTATATGTGCTGTCTTCCTTTGCGTTTCGGAAATCATTGAACGCAACTGCGAATTCCTGCTTTGCAGATTCAGAGATTGATGCAGCATTTGTAAAGAAATAACCAAGCAGTTTTTTATCAGTATCAGTTAGTTTGTTTTCTGCTTCCTTTAATTCCTTTTCCAACTTTTGCCTTACTTCCGGGGCATCCTTTGACTTCATCTTTTCACTGTCAAAATCAAAAGTCTTCACATTGATGTCTTTGGAGATGATCTGATCAAGCACACGGATATCTTCCTTTAAACCGTTGATAACCGCAGGCAAGGTCTGGGTTTCAGCATTAATGACAGAGTTGAAAGTTTCATTTTGCGCGGAAGCAGCGTAATTTCGTTCGATCTCAGATAGATCAAATTCTGAAAATCTTCTTTCGGCAAAGAATAAGGAGAACAATTCTGGCAGCATAAAATCTGCATTCTCTTTTACGAACCGGCTTTTGAAGCCTTCTGTATCCAGGGAAGTCACCTGTTCGGGCAACTGCACACCAGTGTAAATTTTTTCAGTAAATGTTTTCTGCAGATTTTCTTTATCTCTGAAGAGCACCCATGCAGAAGCATTATTTTGTTCGGCCTGAATATTCAACCGGTTCAGCCTTTCGGTACGATCTGAAGTAGCAGGATGTGATGCCCATTGATCCTTATAGTTGATTCTGCTTTTTGAAGTGGTTGAATGAAACGAATCGCTCACCTGCACAATACCATCTTTTATTTCGAGATTGTATTTTTCTGCAAAGTGACGCATCATTGTGTCCTGGTCATTGTAAAGATTCTGCCCTACCATCTTCTGTTCCAGCCAATCGCTGTAGCGTACAAGAACACCATGATAGGAAGAGTCTGCAAGCTCCAGTCGTTGCAAAGCACTCACCAGGCTTGAACTTCCGCTGGTAGCCGCTGCAACTGCATCTGCATGGAATTCCATTTCACGGGAGAGTCCGAAATTCTGCACATTAACAACACCATACATTTTGCCGAGTACCCATTGAATACCCTGGACTATCTTGACAGTAATATTGGCGAACAATGCAAACATCCAATGGATATTTGCCCAGGCTCCCAGTGTTGAACCATAGCTGTCATTATGATACAGCATATTAAAGATCACCTTGTTCACATTGTAAACGAAGCTGCCAAGTTTCATGCTCTTTTGCGAGAAGTGACCGAACTCATGTGCAACTACAGCTTTAAGTTCACTCACCGTAAGCACGTTCACCAAACCCATTCCGATTACCAGGTTCTTTTTCACGGGAAGGAACATACTCCAGAAGCTACTGTTGTAAAACACCGCTGCATTTACATCCGGCGAAAGAAAAATCTTTTTGGGGAATGCAGTTTGTGTGTCAATACTTAATTGCCGGATAAAAGCAAAAAGCTCAGGCTGCTCCTCTTCCCTGATTTCGATATGATCAGCGTTATCAAATTTGCTCACCGCAAAAATGAATTTGATCAGAAAAAAGAACACCATTACGCCTACACCTACAAGTCCGGCGCCCAGCAATAATGTCAGAAATTTCGGGACAGCGATTATGATCGAAATTCCACCATAGATACAAAATGCCGCCAATAACCCGGCAAGAATGATCAGCAACAGGTAAACCACAAAAAACAGTACGATGGTTACAACAACTTTCCCGGCCTGGCTC
>JBEVNF010000452.1:0-4514 GCA_040508255.1 Flavitalea sp. | reverse complement strand
GTAAACGATCCTGGTGTCAAGCAGCTTATGGTTCGCGAGACCAAAGAATTCCATTCCTTTTTTGCCGTACGAAAAATTATGCAGCGGTTCGGTCTTATGAACTTCACTATGCAAAAAGGGAAGCATATCGTAAAAGAAGGTACTGTTGGAACTCAATACATGTGCACGTTCGTGGCGATTAATGTAGAAGGCAAAATAGTGAACCGAGAATAGTCTGAACAAAAGGTTGTCGCACCAGAAATGTATATCTGCGCTTATTGTATTAGGGATACTGTAGAACGCATCTTTCAGTCTGTCGTTTGGTGAATGCCTGGTGAAATAAACCTGTTTCGGAACATCTTCCACGCTTTTGAGAATATCAAGATGGATCTTCTGTGCGCCACCGATTGCATACCGATCAAACAGGAAGAAAAGGTGTGATTTGTTTTTCTTCCGCATCATCGCGAAAGGGTACAGCAAAATCACAGCTACCGGGTAGGTGATCCAGAGAAGACATCTGAATATTTTTATCTTCGTGAGATTGTGCATGACGGGCTGCGAATTTACTGACGAATGATGAAGGTTAGGGATTTGTAGCCCTGAGTTTTTCCGCTACTTTTTCCGCTATGTTACCCCAATAGTAATATCCAAAGAAATCATCCGGCGTATGATTCTCTTCCCTGAGCGCTTTAATAACCAGGCTGGTAAATGCATTCCAGTCGAGATCAGGCACAACCTGCAGTTGTTTTCCGGATACTTCCCGGATAAGACCCAATGCTCCGATTTCCGTTGAGATCACGGTACAATCATATGCGATCGCTTCAATTGCCTTTGTTTTTACACCTCCGCCGCTGATGATCGGGTTCAGAAACAAATGGGCTGCCCTGAAGTAGATCGAGATGTCATCTACAAAACCTGCATAGATAATATTCTTCTCAGCATAGTCTTTCAGATCATTGAATGAATCCGGCAGACCCTTGCCGCAAACAATAATCTTGTAAGGAATGTTTTGATTGATTAATACCGGGTTGATCGTATCAAGAATGACTTTTAATGCATCATAATTTGTGTGATGATACAGCGCACCGTTAAAAAGAAGGATCTTTTCATCAGGTGCTATATTATGAATGGTTCTGATTCTGTCTCTCGCAACTTCGATATCAGAAGGAACAGCAGATTGTTCGATGCCGTAAGTTATCGCTGTTGATTTGGAAGGATCAGTTCCAAGTTCTTTGATAGCATGGGCTTTATCATCTTCCGAAATAAAAAAAACAACATCTGCGTTTTTATAAACCCAGCGCTCGTACCACATTAATCCTTTCCACCACCAGCGGCCGATTGAGCGGGATCGCATATACTCAATATTATGTGAATGCACCACCCAGGTGATCTTCATTGTTTTCTTCAGCAACCAGGCCAGCCAGCCAAAATACGGATGCTCTATCAACAAATGGGTTGCTGAGTTTAATTTGAGTATGCGTCTTAATGTAAAATAAAGAAAAGGGTTGGCGTATTTGGATTTGCCATTTGAGAGGATATTCAGGATCCGGTAATTCTTTGCAAGTTTCGGATCATTGTTTTGAGTTGCTACCCCCGTTATTGAAACCTTGCCGGCAAGATAATGATTGAAAAGTGCGATACCCTTTTCACCTCCGAGCTGTGCCGGCAGTATTCTGTATGGGATGATGCTTATAACAACCGGTCCTTTGCTCATGCCTTCTTTTTTGCAAGTACAAAAACGGAGGTTGCCAAAAACGGAGACTTCGTAGTATCTTCTTTAAAGATATTTTTGGTTACAAAATCTTTCAACTTTCCTTCTTTCAAAACATCCATTGGCGCTGTCACATACACGGCATCGAGGATATCAAAACCATGTTTGACAAACAGATCTGTGATCCGTTTCCTGGTGTAGATCCTTGCGTTGGCATAACGTTCATGGATAGGAGTGGGAAGCCATGAGAAAAAAGGAACGCGGTTCCATGGCAATAAAGGAAGTTTTGCACCATGTGTTTCAAAGATCCACCATTTGTTTGGAACGGTGATTGCCGCAAGCCCTCCCGGTTTCAGCAGCTCATTGTATTTTACAATACTATCATCGGAGCGTAGATGCTCAATCACTTCAAAACTGATCAGTCGATCATAAAGACCTGGCAACGCTTCCTTTTCCAGGTCAAGTTTTTTGAAAGCAGATTTAGTATCGTGATTTTTTTCCTGCTGAATTTTATAATCTGCAGAATAGTCAAAAATATCAATTCCCAATGCGCTGTTAAACCTGTTGGCAACCCTTGTGATCGTGGCTCCACTGCCGGAACCCACTTCAATCAGATCGGCACGTGCATCAAAAAATTGCGGGTATTGCTCAAGAATGCTGATACGGCGCGAGATGATCTTATCAACATCATCTGCCGGTTTGCCGAGATAATGTTCATCACGGAACAGACTTTTATCAACTCTCTCTGTATTCGCCATTTGATTTAATTACGCCCTTTGTTTAGGCAAAGCTACAACATAGATGAATGGTGCAAGCCTGATACCACTCACACCCGTCGCTTTTACGATAGGATTCAAAACTTTGCCCAATATGTTCTTCAGCTTGCTTGTGTTGTGCGTATCCCAGAAACCTGCATCAAATTTCAGGTCATAATGTTTTGAAGAGATCAAAGCCCGGTAAGTGCTGAATGGGATAAGATGTTCAAACCAAACACCGCTGCTGGTTTCAACAGTGTTACTATGATGAACCGATGGATCGGGTAAAGTTTTTGTTTTACCATAGGTAGCTACGGCATTGTCAAAGTCTGCTAAAGCGAGACCCCTCGTGGCTTTTGCCAATTTCTCAACCTCGGTTTCCGCCAATCCCGGAAGTTGTTTGCGGATCAGTTCAACCCTTTGCGGCAGAAAATATTTCTCCCATTTACGATGCCAGAGAATATGTTTAATATGCGATGCCGGGTTGTGAAAATTCGCTGTAGTTGAGGAATACACTATTGCAGAAGGCTGATACGCTGCCACGGCATTATAAAACTCATCCAGCTTATAAATATGCTCAATCACATTTCTTGATGTGATAATATCGCAGTTAATATTTTTTTGTTTTAAAGCTTCAAGTGTGTCCTTGATATCTCCGACAATGTATTCGTCGATCTTTATATTCAATGCATCTGCAATCAACAGCGCGCTTGTTTTCCAGTCTTCCAGGTGATCGTTATACACAACCGTTTTACAACCGATCATTTTTGCCAGCATGTACAATGTGCCCACACCCGCACCGTAATCCATGATCACGACCTCGTTAACAGGCTTTCTGCTGAGCGTTATTGATCTGTGAAGCAGGTGCGCACTGGTTTCTATCGAAAAGAACAATCTTTTGAAATGACTGCTCTGGAAGTAGTCAAGACAATGCGCAGGTAGTCCCAGCGTTTCAACAGGCAATGTTTGTAACCTGCTTAGCAGATCAGCAGCATTCTTCTGTATCGTTTTGCTCAGTTCATCATTCAGCGGCAGAAATATATCCATCAGCTCGCAACTTTTACGGTACCTCTGCTCTTATATCTTTTCCACTCATACCATGCTGCCGCAGCAAGAATAAGGAATGATATGATACCTATCACCAGGCCTATCTTGTCCCCGAGTATAAACGCATCCGGTTCAAACCTGAATTCGATAACGTGTTTTCCAGGTGCCAGTGGCAAACCTCTTAACAGGTAGTCAACTTTTGCGATCTGAGTTTCCTTACCATCCACAAAAGCTTTCCATCCGCGCGGATAATAGATCTCACTAAACACAGCAAACTGATTTGTTGTGGAATTTGAAGTGTATTGAATGAGATCGTTCCTGTTGAAATCGAGTTTTAATGTTGCCGTTGAATCAAACTGAGGGGTGCTGGTAACTTTTGACTGTTCGCGTTTATCAAGAACAGCAGTATCACGAAGATTTACGGTTTCCAGTGACTTCATTTCCTCATCTGCATTGTTCACAAATTTTACAGATTTTACTAACCAGGCGGGGCCGAAGGCATTGGGATTTGGCTGAACAGCAGGTTGACCGTTCTGAGGATTTTGGGTTATGAAATATTTAGTGTTCAACATGTCGAATACTTTCATGTTGCCTTTGTAGATCTGTTGCGTCAGAACATCATTATACAACGATAACTTCGCAGGGTGATATCCTGTTACAGAATTATGATGATATGCCGCCCTGGCACTCTCTGGTGAAGTTTCATCAAACACCCGATAGTATGAAGTGTCCTGTTTGATCTGCAAATCCGCGGCATTCGCAGCAAATGGCGCCATGAACTCATCTTCGGGGAGATAGTTGTCTTTGTTGAGAAATCTCAGGTCGACTCCGATCAGATCTATAAATGAAAGTACAGCAACGCCTGCAGCTGCATACGTCACATTCAACTTTCCGTTAACTGCAAAAAATATCAAACCTCCCGCGAGCACAACAAATATTACGGACCTTGTGAGGTCGCCTCCAAACGCAGATTTCCTGTCTTCTTTAAGGCCGCTTAGTACTGAAGTTCCAATCTGTTGAAG